>JAEESA010000137.1 GCA_016286115.1 Lachnospiraceae bacterium | reverse complement strand
TACTTCCCCGTTACTGTTCACGGCCTTATGAGGCCGTGAAAGTAACGGGTTTTGCCAATAAAATCGCTTTCAGCGATGGGCAAAACCCATTTTTACCAACACATTGGACCGTAACCGCGCAGCGAGTGCGCGGTTCGGTTTTGAATAGTTAAGCTTCCTTTTCTATCGGCAGGGGAAGTATGTTGATTTTTCTAAGGAATAATCCGGGAGAAGGCTTATGAAGATCATTATGTTGGGAGCGCCGGGGGCAGGAAAAGGCACCCAGGCAAAAAAAATTGCGGATGCTTATCACATTCCCCATATTTCTACTGGGGACATTTTTCGGGCAAACCTCAAAGAGGGGACCGAGCTTGGCTTAAAAGCCAAAGAGTATATGGACAGGGGCGAACTGGTGCCCGATGAACTGACCTGTGATCTGGTCATGGACCGGATCCAGAAGGACGACGCGAAGGAAGGTTTTGTCTTGGACGGCTTCCCGCGGACGATCCCCCAGGCCGAGGCGCTGACCGAAGCGCTGAAAAAGATCGGCCAGGTTATGGATATTGCGATCAATGTGGACGTGCCAGATGAAAACATCATCGAAAGGATGGGAGGCCGCAGGGCCTGCGTCGGCTGCGGAGCCACTTATCATATTGTAACGGTACCTCCGAAAACGGAAGGAAAATGCGACCGGTGCGGCGCGGATCTGATCCTTCGGGATGATGACAAGCCGGAAACCGTGAAGAAACGCCTTGAGGTCTATCATGCACAGACCCAGCCGCTGATCGATTATTATGAGAAGCAGGGCATCTTAAAGACGGTAGACGGAACAAAAGCGCCGGCGGATGTGGAAGCGGATATCTTCGGACTCCTGAAGGCATGAGAGAACAGATCTCCGTGAAAAGCCCTGAGGGGATCGAAAAAATGCGGGAAGCCGGAAAACGGCTTGCCAAGGTTCATGAAGAACTGAAGGCGGCGATCCGGCCGGGGATCAGCACCGGGGAACTGAACCGTATCGCGGAGACGGTGATCCGGGATCTGAAATGCTCTCCGAACTTTCTGCATTATAACGGGTTTCCCGCAGCAGCATGTATTTCCGTTAATGACGAGGTTGTCCACGGCATTCCCCATGATGAGCATTTTCTGGATGAAGGGGATATCGTGAGCCTGGATCTTGGCTTGATCTACGAGGGGTGGCATTCCGACGCGGCGAGAACCTACGGTGTCGGAACCGTTTCAAAGGAAGACGCGCTTCTTATTGAAAGAACCCGGCAGAGCTTTTTTGAGGGCATCGCCCATGCGAGAGCAGGAAATTATCTCCATCAGATCTCGAACGCCATCGCGGATTATGCGGAGAGTTATGGATATGGTGTGGTGTACGATCTGGTCGGACACGGGATCGGACGAAGGCTCCATGAGCCGCCGGAAATCCCGAACTGCCATGTGCAGGGCCGCGGGCCGAAGCTGAAGGCCGGAATGACGCTGGCGGTGGAGCCCATGATCAATGCGGGTGCGCCGGATGTCTATTGGGACGAGGAAGACGGCTGGACGGTGCTGACAGAGGATGGAAGCAATTGTGCGCATTATGAGAACACGATCCTCATCACAAACGGGGATCCGGAAATACTAACGCTGACAAGAGAGGAAAGAGAGTAATGTCGAAAGCGGATGTGATCGAAGTCGAAGGAAAGGTTTTGGAGAAGCTGCCGAACGCCATGTTTTCGGTGGAGCTGGAGAACGGCCACCAGGTGCTGGCCCATATCAGCGGCAAGCTTCGCATGAATTATATCCGTATCCTTCCCGGAGACAAGGTGACGTTGGAAATGTCGCCGTATGACCTGACCAAAGGAAGGATCATCTGGCGGGATAAATAAAAAGCTTGCAATCCCCTTGACGGGATGATATAATGCTAGTCGGACTTTTGCGCTCGGGTATTTAGATGGCAGCGCAGGATTTTTTATGCGGAAAGGATGTGAGAAGAATGAAAGTAAGATCTTCAGTGAAACCGATTTGCGAGAAATGCAAAGTGATCAAGAGAAAAGGGAGTATTCGGATTATTTGTGAGAACCCGAAGCATAAGCAGCGTCAAGGCTAGAGCACTTAATGAGCGCAAGCGAAGCGCAGTGCGAATTTAGTGCGAAGCTTATTTCGCGGCCCGAGTATACGTTTTACTTAGTTAATAATTCCATCACAAATAATAAATAGTATGGAGAGAAAGGAGAATATCACATGGCTCGTATTGCAGGTGTGGATCTGCCGAGAGACAAGAGAGTGGAGATCGGTCTTACCTATATTTATGGGATCGGTCGTGCCAGCTCAAACCGTATCCTGAGCGAAGCAGGTGTGAGCCCTGACGTGCGGTGCAAGGATCTGACAGACGAAGAAGTCAAGAAGATCAGCGCTGTGATCGATCAGACTCAGACTGTGGAAGGTGATCTCAGAAGAGAGATCGCGCTGAACATCAAGCGCCTTCAGGAAATCGGCTGCTATCGCGGCATCCGTCACAGAAAAGGACTGCCGGTGCGCGGACAGAAGACAAAGACCAATGCCCGTACACGTAAGGGTCCGAAGAGAACTGTAGCAAATAAGAAGAAATAATGAGCACTTATCGAAATCGAGCTTAGCGAAGATTGAGATTAGTGCGAGTATTGTTCTGGGAGATTAGCGAGAGCAAGCCGTAAGGCGCCGCTCGAGCTTAACGAACAGAACCTCCTTATGAAAATCAGGAAATAATTAGAAAGGATTGGGTTCGTTTTATCATGGCTGGTAAACAGACAAAAAAGACAACGAAAAAGCGTGTCAAGAAAAACGTTGAACATGGCCAGGCTCATATTCAGTCGTCCTTCAATAACACCATAGTGACGATCACCGATGCTCAGGGGAACGCGCTTTCCTGGGCAAGCGCCGGTGGACTTGGCTTCAGAGGTTCAAGGAAATCCACTCCCTATGCCGCGCAGATGGCGGCGGAAACTGCAACAAAAGCAGCTCTTCCTCATGGGTTAAAAACAGTGGATGTTATGGTTAAGGGACCGGGTTCCGGCCGGGAAGCCGCGATTCGCGCGCTGCAGGCTAACGGTCTCGAGGTGCTCTCGATCAGGGACGTGACGCCGGTTCCGCACAACGGATGTCGGCCGCCGAAGAGACGCCGCGTATGATGGAGGAGGTTGAATTTTTATGGCAGTAAACAGAGTTCCGGTTTTAAAAAGATGCAGGTCTCTTGGTATCGAGCCAAGTGTATTAGGATATGACAAGAAGTCCAGAAGGCAGCTCATCAGAAGCTCCCGGAAGATTTCCGAGTATGGACTTCAGTTACGTGAAAAGCAGAAAGCAAAGTTCATCTACGGCGTTCTTGAGAAGCCCTTCCATAACTATTATGAGAAGGCGGATATGATGAAGGGAATGACCGGTGAGAACCTGATGCGCCTGCTGGAATCCCGTCTGGACAACGTGGTGTTCCGCCTTGGGTTCGCGAGAACCCGCAGAGAAGCCCGTCAGATCGTTGGACATAAGTTCATTACAGTGAACGGGAAAAAGGTGAACATTCCTTCCTACCTTGTGAAAGCAGGGGATGTGATCGCCATTGATGAGAAGCATGTGAATTCTCAGAGAGTGAAGGAAATCAAAGAGGTAGCCGGCGGACGTGCCGTGCCGGAGTGGCTGGACGTGGATCAGGATAAGATGGAAGGAACCGTGAAAGAGCTTCCCTCCAGAGATATGATCGAAGATGTGGTCAACGAAATGCTGATCGTCGAGTTATATTCCAAGTAAAATAGCCCTTGTAATCCGTTTACTCGAAAGGAGAGTACATGTTCGATTTTGAGAAGCCAAAGATTGAGATCGTTGAGATTTCCGAGGACAAGCGTTATGGCCGGTTCGTGGTAGAACCTCTGGAAAGAGGGTATGGAACCACGCTCGGGAACTCTCTCCGCAGGATCATGCTTAGTTCTCTGCCGGGATCGGCAGTAAGCCAGATAAAGATCGACGGTGTTCTTCATGAATTTTCTTCGATCCCCGGAGTGGCAGAGGACGTGACAGAGATCGTTATGAATATCAAGGATCTGGCCATCCGCAACAACAGCTCCACGAACGAGCCCAAGGTCGCTTATATCGAATTCGAAGGCGAAGGCGTGGTGACTGCTGAAGACATTCAGGTGGATCAGGACATTGAGATCATCAATAAGGATCTGGAGATCGCCCACCTTTCCGGTGGCGCAGACAGCCGTCTTTACATGGAACTGACCATTACCAACGGTCGTGGTTATGTGCCTGCGGAAAAGAACAAAACAGAGGATACGCCGATCGGTGTGATCGCCGTTGATTCGATCTTCACCCCGATCGAGCGGGTGAACCTTTCCATCGAGAACACCCGTGTGGGCCAGCAGACAGATTATGACAAGCTGACGCTGGATGTGTACACCAACGGGACGCTCGGACCGGACGAAGGGGTTTCCCTTGCGGCCAAGGTCTTATCCGAGCACCTCGCGCTGTTCATCGATCTGTCGGATGCCGCACAGTCGGCCGAGATCATGAGCGAGCCGCAGAATGATGCGAAGGAAAAAGCGCTCGAGATGAACATTGACGAACTGGAGCTTTCCGTTCGTTCCTACAACTGCCTGAAGAGGGCAGGGATCAATACCGTGGAAGAGTTATGCGGCAAGTCATCGGAGGATATGATGAAGGTGAGAAACCTGGGACGGAAGTCTCTCGAGGAAGTGCTCGCAAAACTGAAAGACCTCGGTCTTTCCCTTTCACAGCCTGAAGATGTATAAGTAAACAGATTTTCTTCCCTGATAAATCCGATGCGTGCAGGGAGGAACTCAAGGATACGCATTGCGCGTTTCTTAAAAACCTGTCCGTAATTCCGAAGAGTGGGGCAGGGTACATGATGGAGGTAAAAGATCATGGCAAAATACAGAAAGCTGGGAAGAACCTCTTCCCAGAGAAAAGCGTTACTGAGAAACCAGGTAACGGCTCTGCTTTACAGAGGCAAGATCGTTACAACCGAAGCGAAGGCCAAGGAGATCCGTAAGATCGCCGAACACCTCATTGCCCTTGCCGTAAGGGAACGGGACAATTACGAGGAAGTGACCGTGCAGGCCAAGGTTCCGCAGAAGGACAAGGACGGCAAGCGCGTCAAGGAAGTAAAGGACGGCAAGAAGGTCACTGTGTTTGATACGGTGGAACGGACGATCAAAAAGGATAAGCCCTCCCGGCTTCACGCGAGAAGGAAGATGCTTCAGGTTCTGTATCCGGTTACGGAAGTGCCGGATAAGCCCGCCGGAAAGAAGAAAAACACGAAAACGGTGGATATGCCGAAGAAGCTCTTTGACGAGATCGCTCCGAAGTATGCGAACCGCAACGGGGGCTATACCCGTATCGTGAAGATCGGTCCCAGAAAAGGGGACGGCGCGCCGGAAGTTTTGATTGAGCTGGTATAAAATGATCACCCGGGTAGGACAAAACTACCCGGGTTATTTATTTATGTGTAGATCCGTGCGGGGAAACCTTCCGGCTGAAGCCGGGCTCGGGCCGCGCAGCGATAAGGGAAGATAAATCTTCCCCTATCGATTGCAAGCACATTACGCTTTTGACATGTTAGAATTGTGATAAGCGGGATCGTTGGTGACGTCCTTATCGAACCAGGCGGGACCTACATAGCTGTTCGCCTCCTCAACGGAAGGAAATTCCACCTCCGCCATGATGAGAGGAGCCAGCTCTCCCTCGAAAACATCGAGCTCGATCGTGTAGTTCCCGTGCGGGATCCGGTAACGGGTCTTCTCGATGATCCGGCCGTCGGCTTTTTGGATCAGATGGCGGAAGGATTCTTTCGTCAGCGGGAGATTGACCTCTTCCCGGGCGAGCAGCCCCTTGCCTTTATAGGTGAGGACGAAATCTTCGCCTTCCTCACGGACGCGGACCACCGGGTCGGTGGAAAGATAGCCCTGGGTGATGTGGTAATGATCATAGGAGGAAAGCTCCTCCGGAAGTTGTTTGATAAGAAATTTACGTTCGATTTCCATTGTTTTTTGTAGAGTTGCACAGCAACGGAGCAATTCATAGGTTGAATAAATAACAAAAAAATAATACAAGGAGAAGTAAGCTTATGTCAAGTATCGCGATTTTTATGGCAGACGGCTGTGAAGAGATCGAAGCGCTGACCGTGGTGGATCTCTTGCGCCGCGGGAAGGTAACGATCGACATGCTTTCGACCACGGAGGAACGCTTTGTGACCGGAAGCCACGGGATCCGCTTTGAGACCGACGAGCTTCTTAAGGGAAAGGATCTGTCCTCGTATGACGGGATCGTGCTTCCCGGGGGGATGCCGGGGACGATGAACCTGAAGGAGAATGGGGATGTGCAAAAGGCGCTGAAGGAGTTTGCAGAGGCGGGGAAGCTCATCTCTGCGATCTGCGCGGCACCGGCCCGCGTGCTCGGAGAAGGAGGCTTCTTAAAGGGGTATGAGGCCACCTGCTATCCCGGGTTGGAAGAGCATCTTCTGGAAGCCAAGGTGAGAACGGATCTTCCGGTCGTTCGGGACCGGGACCGGATCACAAGCCGGGGGCTTGGTACGGCGATCCCGTTTGCATTGGAACTTCTTTCGTATCTGGAAGGGGAGGAAACGGCGGCACAGATAAAAGATTCGATTGTCTTTTCCCCTAAAGATATGATATAATACCATGATTGTGTTTTTATAAAATTGAGAATTCAGGAAGGATTGACAGGAAATGAATGTTCAGGTTGAAGATCTTGGGAAAAATATGGTAAAGCTCCGGGTAGAGATCCCGGCGGAGCAGCTGGAGGAAGCGCTGCAGAAGGCGTACTTCAAGGACAAGAACCGGATCCGTGTGGACGGTTTCCGCAAGGGCAAGGCGCCGCGCGCGATCATCGAGAGACTGTACGGGCCGGCTGTCTTTTATGAAACCGCTTCCAACATCATCATTGATGATACCTATCGGGAAGCAATGGACGAGAGCGGGGTGGATATTGTTTCTTCTCCGGTCATGGATATCGAGCAGATCGAAAAAGGAAATGCCTTTATCTACACGCTGGAGGTCGCAAAACGGCCGGAAGTGAAGCTCGCCGAGTACAAGGGCGTCAAAGTGAAAAAGGTCGATGTGTCCGTGAAGGACGAGGATGTCGAAGGCGAGATCGAGAAGGAAAGACAGCGTGACGCGAGAAAAGAGGAAAAGGATACCGAGATCGAGAATGGCGATACTGCCGTGATCGATTTTGAGGGCTTTTTGAACGGGGAACCGTTTGAAGGCGGCAAGGGCGAGAACCACACGCTGGAGATCGGCTCACATTCCTTCATCGACGGCTTTGAAGAGCAGCTGATCGGAAAGAAGGCCGGGGATGAAACAGAGATCGAAGTGACCTTCCCCGAGGATTATCATGAAGAGAGCCTGGCGGGACAGCCGGCGACCTTCAAGGTGAAGATCCACACCGTGCGCGGGAATGAGCTGCCGGAGCTGGATGAGGAATATGCCGCGGACAAGGGCTTTGACACCGTGGAAGAATACCGCGAGGATGTGAAAAAGCGCCTTGTTGAGATCAAGGAAATGGATGCGAGACGCCAGAAAGAGGACGAAGCCATTCAGAAGATCATGGACGAATCCGAAATGGAGATCCCGGAAGCCATGATCGATTCGCAGGTCAGGACCATGTTGAACGACTTCGCGAACCGTATGGCGGGACAGGGCCTTTCCATGCAGCAGTACATGAAGTTCACCCAGACCACGCCGGAGTCTTTGAAGGAACAGACCAAACCGGAAGCCGAGAAGCGGATCCGCAGCAGTCTGGTCCTCGAAGAGATCGCAAAGGCGGAGAACGTCGAAGTCTCTGAGGAAGAGATGAACGAAGAGCTGGAAAAGATGGCGAAACGCTATAATATGGACAAGGATAAGCTCGAAGAGATCATGGGCGAAAGTGAAAAGGAAAACATCCGTCGGAGCCTCGAGATCGAGAAAGCCATTGATGTGATCCTGGATAATGCAGTGGAGGAGTAAACTATGCTGATACCTTACGTTATAGAACAGACCAGCCGCGGAGAAAGATCGTATGACATTTATTCCAGACTGTTGAAGGACAGGATCATCTTCCTCGGCGAAGAAGTGAACGAGTCGACCGGAAGCCTTGTGGTCGCGCAGCTCTTATTCCTGGAATCCGAGGATCCCGGGAAGGATATTCATCTTTACATCCATTCGCCGGGCGGAGAAGTCACGAGCGGCATGGCGATCTACGACACGATGCAGTATATCAAGTGCGATGTCAGCACGATCTGCGTCGGAATGGCGGCGAGCATGGGAGCCTTCCTCCTTGCCGGCGGTGCAAAGGGAAAACGGTTTGCCCTGCCGAACGCGGAGATCATGATCCATCAGCCCTCCGGCGGCGCCAAAGGACAGGCGACCG
>JAEESA010000136.1 GCA_016286115.1 Lachnospiraceae bacterium | reverse complement strand
AGGGTATAGCGTGCTTCGTGAACTGTTGGAGGGTTTACGGAGGTTCGGTTCGCGGTTACGGCCGTGTTTTGGATGTTTTGGAAATGAGGTGGAATAATGGGAGCCATAGAGAACGATTGGAAGGAAAAGCTCGCATATGAATTCGAGCAGCCATACTATAGAGAGTTATATCGCTTTTTGATAAAGGAATACCATGAACGCGTGATCTATCCTCCTTCGGAGGATATTTTTAACGCGTTTCATCTGACGCCGGTCCATAAAGTCAAGGCTGTGATCCTGGGGCAGGATCCCTACCACGAGCCCGGGCAGGCGGAGGGCCTATGTTTTTCCGTAAAACCGGGGGTGGCGATCCCGCCTTCCCTTGAAAACATCTATAAGGAGCTGCATGACGACATTGGCTTTCGGATCCCGAATAACGGATCCCTTGTCAAATGGGCGAAAGAAGGCGTTCTGCTCTTGAATTCACTCCTGACGGTCCGGGCGCATGCTGCTTTTTCTCACAAAGGAAAAGGCTGGGAAGAGTTTACGGACGCCGCGGTACGTGCTTTAAATAAGGAAGACAGACCGATCGTTTTTCTTCTGTGGGGGAAAAGCGCGCAGGATAAGGGCGCGGTTTTGAATAATCCGAAGCACCTGATCCTGAAGGCACCGCATCCGAGCCCGCTGTCCGCATACCGCGGGTTCTTCGGCTGCAAGCATTTCAGCCGTGCCAATGAGTTTTTGAAAGCAAACGGGGAAACGCCGATCGACTGGCAGATCGAGGATGTGTAGGGAATATGCTGACTATCCACAGCAAAGCCGCGCACCGGCTGTGCGGTTACGGGCTAATACATTTCGCATGAGTTGGATTTAATAAGATGGGTTTAAAAAGAGGAGTGGGGCTGATGCATTAAAGCAACAGCCCCGTATTATGAAAAAAATTGCCTGCAGTTCTTTCTGACTTGTGTATATGATAGCAGGAATGTATGAATAAAATATGAACACAGACGGAACAATTTGTGAAAATATACAACAGATATATTGAAAATATGTGGGGCGTTGTGAAGATTGCACAACATGTCGACGTTACTGTTCACGCATGATGGTTATGGAGCAGGATCCGGTTATATTCTTTGAGCGTGGACAGTAACATATGGCCAAAAATCAGTTGAAAAAAACGCGGGAGGGGCGTATACTATATTTGTAAAAGACTATGTTTTTTAGCCTCCGACAGGGAAGTCGGAGAGTGATGTCAAAGGAGTGATGAGTATGAGTTCGATCGGAGATTTCAACACAAACATGTTTGGCGCGATCTACGGTACGTCGAACGGGAATAACAACAGTTCCGGCATTAGTCTTTCGACGTATGCTTCCATAAAGAACGGGAGCTACGGAAAAGCGCTGAAGGCCTATTACAATTCGGAGAGCGGGAAGGAAGAACTGCGGAAAAGCGGGATCAAGAACAGCCAGACGACCATGGCCGGGAAGGATACGACGAATTCTCTTGCCCGTATGCAGACCACGTCCAAGGAGCTGAGCGAGAGCGCGGCGAAGCTTTTGCAGGGTGGATCGAAGTCCGTTTTTGCGACGATCAAGGAAAAGGACAGCAACGGAAACGAAAAGGACACCGGGAAATACGATACGGATAAGATCTACAAGTCGGTGAAGGGCTTTGTGGATTCGTACAATTCCATGATCGACAACGTCGTTAGCACAAAAACCACGAACATCGCGACGTCGGCTGCGGGAATGATCAACATGACCAGCTTGAACTCGGGGATGCTTGCAAATCTCGGGATTTCGGTCGGGGATGACTATAAACTCGAGCTCAATGAGGAGGATTTCAAAAAGGCGGATATGAGCGCGGCGAAGTCGATGTTCGGATCGCAGGGAAGCTACGGATACCAGGTGTCGTCAAAGGCGTCGATGATCAGTTATTACTCTCAGAACGAGATTTCCAAGGCCAGCAATTATACCGGAAAAGGAAACTACAATTTATATTCCATCCTGGGTTCGTCCTACGATTCGACCACCTGAGAGGAAAAAGACCAAAGCCCGTCGCTGAAGAAGCGGCGGGTTTTTTCTTGCATAAACCCATGAATCTGATAAAATATTTATGTGGGTGTTTATCGAAAAAATGACGATTTCAGCGGGTTTTGAAGAGAAAAAAACGCCTGAGATCGAATGAAAATAATTAAGTATAGTTTGAATTTTTGGGGAAAGATCTCGAACTATATCAGTTTACAGAAACGGGAGAGTTAAATATGCTGTCGAAAAAGACCTCTTTGGGGATTAAAAACGGGTCGGCGATCCGCGCCATGTTTGTGGAAGGAAAACTCATGGCGGAACAGTACGGGGCTGAGAATGTATACGATTTCAGTCTGGGAAACCCGGCAACACCGGCTCCAGAGAAATTAAAAGAAGTATTAATAGATAAAATAAATAGTGAAGATCCGCTGGTTTTGCATGGATACATGAACAATGCAGGCTTCCCGGAGGTGAGAAAGACTCTTGCGGAGGACTTGAACCGGCGGTTCGGTACGGATTTTGATGAAGGCGACCTCATTATGACAGTCGGAGCTGCGGGCGGGCTCAACATTACGTTGAAGGCGATCCTGGATCCGAAGGATGAGGTTGTCGTTTTTTCGCCCTATTTTGGGGAATATCGGAACTATGTGGAGAATTTTGACGGCGTGATCGTGGAAACGAAGCCGGATCTGGAGACGTTCCAGCCGGATCTTTCGGATTTTGAGTCGAAGCTGACGGCGAAAACGAAGGCGGTGATCATCAATACGCCGAATAATCCGACCGGTGTGATCTATTCTCCCGATACGATGGAAAAGATCGGCACCATCCTTCGGGCTGCGCAGGAGCGGTTCGGGACGCAGATCCTTCTGATCTCGGACGAGCCGTATCGGGAGCTCCGTTATGACGGGAAGGAGCCGGATTTCCTCACAAAATATTATGAAAACACGATCGTGGGCTATTCCTTCTCGAAATCTCTGTCCCTGCCGGGAGAGCGGATCGGCTATGTGGCGGTGCCGAAAGCCGTGGCAGGACATGATGAACTCGTGGCGGGGATCTCGCTCTGCAACCGGATCCTCGGTTTTGTGAATGCGCCGTCGCTGATCCAGCTTGCCGTGGCGGAATGCGTGCAGGAAAAGACGGATGTTTCCTTCTATGACAGAAACCGCAAGACCCTTTACGAAGGACTGGCGGAACTCGGGTTTTCTGCGATTTTGCCGGAAGGCGCGTTTTACCTTTGGATGAAGAGCCCCTATCCGGATGAGAAAAAGTTTGTGGAAATGGCGAAAAAACACAGGCTTCTGCTTGTGCCGGGATCGACCTTCGGCTGCAGCGGGTATGTCCGGATCGCGTACTGCGTATCACATGATATGATCTTACGTTCCATGGATTCCTTCCGGGAACTTGCAAAGGAAGTCGGCTGTTATGCTTGAAACAGAGGAATTGTGGGAGGAAAATGTCCGAAGGGTGACGCCATATACCCCCGGGGAACAACCTCAGCAGAAAAATATAATTAAATTAAATACGAACGAGAACCCATATCCGCCGGCGCCAGGGGTCCGGGAAGCCATGCAGGAGATGGATATCGACCTTTTGCGCCGGTATCCGGAACCCTACGGGGATCCGCTGCGTAAAGCACTTGCAGAGGAAACCGGCGTGGAACCGGAGGAACTCTTCCTCGGCGTGGGGTCGGATGAAGTTTTGGCGCTGGCCTTTCTGACCTTTTTCCATGGAGAAAAGCCGGTCCTCTTTCCGGACATCACCTATTCCTTTTATGATGTCTGGGCAGAGTTATATCGAATTCCCTATCGGCAGATCTCTTTAAATGAAGATTTCCAAATATCTAAAGAGGATTATATTTTTCCAAGCGAAGGGAAGGACGGAATCGGCGGGATCGTTTTGGCAAATCCGAACGCGCCGACGGGTGTGGAGTTGAATCCGGAAACGCTCGAAGAGATCATCGCGGCGCACCCGGAAGTGGTCGTTATCGTGGATGAAGCCTATGTAGATTTTGGCGCAACATCGGTTCAACCGCTTCTAAAAAAGTATAATCAACTTTTAATAGTTCGAACATTCTCGAAATCCAGGTCGATGGCGGGTTTGCGTCTTGGCTACGCAATAGGAAATAAAAAGCTGATTAAATATTTATATGACGTTAAATTTTCATTTAATTCTTATACAATTAATCAACCGACGATCATCCTGGGGCAGGCAGTGCTTCGGGACCGTCCTTACTTTGAAAAAACGGTACGACAGATAGAGGAGACGAGAGAAAAGAGCGCAAGCCGCTTAGAGTCGTTAGGATTTAAGGTTTTTAAATCTAAAACTAATTTTTTATTTGTGACACACCCCAAATTGGACATCCCGGACCTCTTTGAATGGCTGAAAAAGAGAGGGATTTTTGTCCGGCACTTCAATAAGCCGGAAAGGATAAGGCCTTTCCTCCGGATTTCAATAGGAACAGAGGAGGAGATGGAGGCGCTATTTACTAATATTAAGGAATATATAATAGGAAAGGAAAAATAAACATAGATGGGACGTTTTCTGGAATTTTTGCGTGATGTGATCAAGGGGATCGTGATCGGGATCGCCAATGTGGTTCCCGGGGTATCCGGGGGAACAATGATGGTCTCGATGGGGATCTATGACAAACTGATCAGCGCGATCAGCCATTTGTTCTCTAAAATGAAGGAACACTTCCTATTCCTTCTGGCGCTTCTGATCGGTATGGCGATCGCGATCCTCGGCGGGTCGGTATTGATCACCTGGCTTTTTGACCGGTTTCCGTTTCAGACGACCATGGCCTTTATCGGCCTGATCCTCGGCGGTCTTCCGATGATCTGCAGGAAGGTGAAGGGACAGAAAAAGAAAGCAGGGCATTTTGTGGTGTTCGCGATCTTTTTCGCGCTGGTTATCCTGATGGCGGTGTTCTCCGGCACGACGGGTGCTGCGGCGGATCTGACGCCGACGGCTACCACTATGCTGGTTCTGGTCCTTGTAGGTATCGTTACGGCCGGAACCATGGTGGTTCCCGGAGTTTCCGGCTCCATGGTGCTTTTGATGCTCGGATATTATAATCCCGTGCTGCAGACGATCCGGGATTTTATGGCGGCGATCAAAGACAGGAATTCAGAGCAGATCGTGTTCTGCTTAAAGATCCTCATTCCATTTGGGATCGGCGTGATCCTCGGGATCATTGCCTTTGCGAAGCTGATCGAAATGGTGTTTAAGAAATTCCCGCAATACGCGTATTGGGCGATCATCGGGCTGATCCTGGCCTCGCCGATCGGGATCATCCTCTTATCGGTAGGGTCCTTCGGGACACTCACGGTGCTGACTGTGGTCATCGGCATAATCTGCCTCGCCGGCGGCGCGTTTGCGGCTTATAACCTGTCCGGAGAATAATAGAGTTTAATTGGGGAGAAGGCTTTGAACGACAGAAACAGAAAACGACGGAAAAGAAAACTGGGGGCAATACGGGCGGCGGTCTGTACGGTGGCGTTATGCGTGGTCATGCTCGGAATGACGCTGCTGGAAAAGATCGTTGATGCCGGCATGGGCAGCGTGCAGGCAAAAGAAGCGGAAGAAGAGACGGAAGTCATGACCGAAACGGAAGAAACAGAACTTCTTGCGGAGGTGGAGACGGAAACAGAGACCGAGACAGAGGCAAAGATTCCGCTGAAGGTCTGCGTGGATGCCGGGCACGGCGGAAAAGACGGCGGCGCGGATGACGGCATGGGGCGGCTTGAAAAGGATGATAACCTGCGGCTGGCGCTGGCGGTGAGAGATTACCTCGAAAGCCTCGGCGTGGAAGTGATCATGACGAGGGAAGACGATACCTTTGTCGAACTTTCCGACCGTGCGGCGATCGCGAACAACGCGGGCGTGGATTATTTCGTTTCGATCCATCGGAATACGGGGGAAGGAAACGGCGTGGAGATCTGGATCCCGAAGGATGCCGGCGAGGACAGTGCTGAGCTGAAATACGGGGAAGCCATCATCAACGGGCTGGATACGGTCGGCGTTTCGAGAAACCGCGGTGTGAAGAACGGATCGCAGAGCTCCAGCAGCTCCGACCTGCTCGTGAACCGCGAGACCGTGATGGATTCCTGTCTTATTGAGATGGGCTTTATGAATTACGGCGAGGACAATACCTTGTTTGACCAGAATTTTGATGGGTATGTGCACGCCATCGGCGACGGGATCGTGAATACCTGGCTTTCCTACCATCCGGAGGAAAACCCGCAGCCTGTAAACAACGCGGAAGGCAGCGTGGACGCGGAAGGGAATGTGACGTCGATCCATATCGAAAATCCGCAGCTGGATATCTCTTCCTACAGCACGAACCTTGTGGAATGGGGATCCGGCGGGCCGGTGGACAGCCTGAACCGCCCGGATGGCTGCATCATCGATCAGGAGAAATACGGTCATCTCAGCGCGTACTTTATCGCGCCGCTTGAGGATGAGACCGAGAAGGTCATCTATCTGACCTTTGATATCGGCTATACAAATGAATATACGTCCAGCATTCTGGATACATTGAAGGAAAAGGGCGTCAAGGGCGTGTTCTTCGCGACGCTGCCTGTTGTGGAAGAGGAGCCCGAGATCGTGAACCGGATCATCAGCGAAGGGCATGAGCTCGCCAACCACAGCGTGACGCACACCAATATTGTGGCGAAATCCGTTGAGGAGCAAAGAAACGAGCTGATGGCGGTGCATGAGGCGGCGCTGGAAAAATACGGCTATGAGATGCATCTCTGGCGTTATCCCGAGGGTAAATTCTCGGAGCAGGGGCTTGCGATCGTAAATAACTGCAATTACCGGTCCGTGTTCTGGAGCTTCGCGCATCATGACTGGATCGTGGAGGATCAGCCGGATGTCGCGGAAAGCCGTACCAAGGCGATCAATGCGCTGCATCCTGGAGCGATCTATCTGCTCCATGGGATCTCGTCCACAAACGCCGCGATCCTGGGCGACCTCATTGACGCAGCCAGGGAGCAGGGCTATCGCATCGATCTGCTGCAATAAAAGGAGTAACACAACAGGGGGGAGAACATGAATCTGCTGCAGGGTTTGAACAGAGAACAGGAGGAGGCGGTCCGCACGACGGAAGGACCGCTTCTTGTTATTGCGGGCGCCGGGTCGGGGAAAACCCGCGTCCTTACGCACCGCGCCGCCTGGCTGATCCAGGAAAACGGCGTGAAACCGTGGAATATTCTTGCGGTCACGTTTACGAACAAGGCTGCCGGCGAAATGAAGGAACGTATCGCGGGGCTTGTGGGATATGAATCTGCGTCCGTCTGGGTGGCGACCTTTCACTCCACGTGCGTCAGGATCCTGAGGCGTTATGCGGACCGGATCGGAAGGTCGACGGATTTCTCGATCTATGACAGTGACGATTCGAAAACGCTGATGCGCGGATTGATCCGTGAACGGAACCTGGATCCCAAAATGTATAAGGAACGGACGTATCTCAACGAGATCTCCGCGGCAAAGAACGAACTGATCACCGCCATGGATTACGCGGAGCGCGCGGCGGGAGACTATATGCGGTCGAAAACGTCGGAGCTTTACCTTGCATACGAGGAGGCGCTGGAAAGGAACAATGCGCTTGACTTTGACGATTTGATCATGAAGACCGTGGAGCTGTTTCGGACGGACAAGGAGGTGCTTGCGACGTATCAGGATAAGTTCCGCTATATCATGGTGGATGAGTACCAGGATACAAATACGGCGCAGTTTGAGCTGGTGCGGCTTCTGGCGGCATCGCACAGGAACTTATGCGTGGTCGGGGACGACGACCAGTCCATCTACCGGTTCCGCGGAGCGGATATCACGAATATTTTGAACTTCGAACATCATTTTCCCGGCGCAAAGGTCGTGAAGCTGGAACAGAATTACCGTTCCACGCAGACCATTCTGGATGCGGCCAACGCCGTGATCCAGAATAACAGCGGGCGAAAGGAAAAACGCCTGTGGACCGAGAACGGGGAAGGCGATAAGATCGGCTGCAGGATCTTCGATTCGGCGCCGGAGGAGGCGGAATTCGTCCTTTCCGATATCCGGGAAAAGGTAAATAGCGGGGAGGAAAGGTACGGAGATTCGGCGATCCTTTACCGCACCAATGCGCAGTCCCGGCTTTTTGAAGAGCGTTTTGTCCGTGCGGGCGTGCCCTACAGGCTCATCGGCGGGGTCAATTTCTACGCGCGCAAGGAAATAAAGGACATGCTCGCGTATCTGAAGACCATAGAAAGCGGGCGGGATGACCTTTCGCTGCGGCGGATCATCAATGTGCCGCGGCGCGGGATCGGGCCGACAACCGTGGAACGGGTGGCCGTGTACGCGTCTGAGCAGAACATTCCGATGCTGGATGCTTGTCTGGAGGCGGACCGGATCCCCGGCGTGGGGCGCGGGATCGAGAAGCTGAAGGCCTTTTCCAACA
>JAEESA010000135.1 GCA_016286115.1 Lachnospiraceae bacterium | reverse complement strand
CCTCTTGAACGGTCTCGGCAGCATAGAGGCAATCACGAGCAGCGGAACAGAGCAGTGTTTCTATGAGCTTTGGACGGATTCGCCGGGGTAGTATGGGGAGAGCTTCCGGCGTTCGATCCAAACCGATGCCGTTACCACCGCCATCAATACGCTTCATACGCTTTTTTCCCAGGCGGTCATTCTCTTTACGGGAGCCGTGTTTATCCAGAGGGGAGAGCTTACGATCGGAGAATTTTCCGTTTTTGATCTGGCGCTTACCAATGCCAGAAACTATCTTGGAAACTGTATCACCAGCATCAACTCTGTCCAGGGGATGCGGACCAATATGGAACGGGTGGAGGATATCATAGAACAGCCGTCTGACCCGGCAATTCCTCTGGATGTCGATGATCCGGAGACGGATAAGCTTCCCGGATCCATATCGGTATCCCATGTGTCCTATCAGTACCATCCCGGCGATGATTATGCGGTGTCGGATGTTTCCTTTTCGATCGAGCCCGGAAAAATCGTGGCGTTTGTGGGCGAAAGCGGCTGCGGAAAAAGTACGCTTCTGAAAATGGTCAGCGGGTTCTATGCTCCGCAATCCGGCGAGGTCCGATATAATGGGAAAAAGCGGGAGGAGATAGCGGATGTGGTGTTTGCCTCGTCTCTCGCCACGGTGGATCAGGACAGTATGATCTTTGAGGATACCGTGCATACAAATCTGACCCTGTGGGACGATACCATAGAGCCCTGGGAAATACTGATGGCGGCCAGGGAAGCGCAGATCCATGACCGGATCATGGAAAACCGCGAGCAGTATTATGCAAAGGTTCTGGAAGGCGGACGGAATTACTCCGGAGGGGAACAGCAGCGCCTGGAGCTGGCAAGAGCGCTGGCAAGGGTTCCCACGATACTCTGTCTTGACGAATTTACTTCCGCTTTGGATGCCCTGACGGAAGAAAGGATCTTTCATGCGATCCGAAGGATGGGGGTTACCTGTGTGCTGGTTGCGCACAGACTTTCTACCATTGCGTCCTGCGATCACATTTATGTGATGGATCACGGGCGTATCGTGGAAAGCGGGACACACGAGGAACTGTATCAAAAAGGAGGACTTTACTGCAGCCTCCTGAAGGTGGAGTGAGATATGAGCGGCTTATATACGGATATAATCAAAGATAAAGAGACGCTCAACAACCGGTATGAATCGGATGCGGATCAGGCGCTGCTTGAGAACAGACAGGTAGCACAAAAAGATATGGCAAAACAGTTCCAGTCCGCTTTGGATCTGATCCTGGGCAAATACGGAGTGCATTCGGAGAAAAATGAGCAGCTGAAGGATCCTATGGACATTCTGGATTCCAGGCTCGGGACTCTCGGGATCATGTATGACCGGATCTCAACCGAAAGGGCAGCGCTTCGTCAATACGGCAACTATGCGATCCTGTTGGATGCGGAGGGAAAGGTCTATGTGCTTTCTCCGGGAAAGACCCTGATCAGGATGTCGGACCGGAAGAAGGTACCCTTTTTCAAGGCGCCGGAATTTCAGGAAAACGGATACGGCGTGCCAAGACCTGTGGAAACGGATCCTTTTAATTTCGGCAGGTTTGTTTTGTATGCATTGAAGCAGCTGACGGTAAAAGACCTTGTGCCGATCTTATTGTCCATGCTCCTGATATCGCTTCTCGGGCTCGTCGGTCCCCGTGTCAATCGATGGGTGCTTTCGGATTTTGTTGAGTCGGGGCAGATGAAAGGCTTTGTTTTTGCCGGCATTCTTTTCCTTTCCGCCGGGTTTTTAAGAGCCGCTTTCTCCGCCATTAAGACCATCCTTTTCAGCAGTCTGAAGCTGCGGATCTCCATGCAGACGCAGAACGTCATTGTCTCCCGGACCTTGCTGCTTCCGCACAAGGTGCAGAAAAACATTTCCAGCGGCAAGCTGTCGAAACGGATCAGCGCCGGGCGGAGAGTGACCTCGATGATATTGGATCTGTTCCTCGGCTCCTCCCTGACCGCGGTCTTTTCGATCGTTTATATCGGACAGATGGGCCAGTTTTCCGCGGCACTGGTAACGCCTGCGCTGCTGATGCTGCTCCTTAAGATCGTGATCGCTCTGATCACATCCATGGCGAATGCCCAAAATGAAAAGAATGCCTTGCTCAACGGCATGGAATCCAGCCGGTTCCTTCTCATGTCCATCAAGGGGATCCAGAAGATCAAGGGCGCCGGCGCCGAGAAGCGGTTTTACGGCCGCTGGGCGGAGATCTATCGAAAGATGCTGATCTACCGTCTGGACCAGCCCTTTCTCGTGAAAATGGAGCAGGTCATCTTATCCTTTGTCACTGCGGCAACGACGGTCGTGATCCTTTCCGTAGCCTATCCCGCGGAGGTGACGGCTGCGGACTATATCGCATTCACTAATTCTTATGCTTTTGTGGTGACTGCTGTCGGAGAGATCCTTTCCATGCTGGATTCGATCTTTCTCGTCTGGACGCTGTTCGGACAGGTCAAGCCGCTTTTTGAAGGTGAACTGGAAAGCAAGGGGGGCGAAGTCTATCTCGATAAGCTGGATGGAAAAATACAGCTGGAAAAGGTCAGCTTCCATTATCCGGGGAGTCCCAGAAACTGTGTGAAGGATATTTCCCTGACGATACCATCCGGCGAAAAGCTGGCCATCGTGGGAGAAAGCGGCTGCGGAAAAAGTACGCTCTTAAAGCTCCTCCTGGGGCTGGAGACAGCGGATGCCGGCCGGATCTCCTATGACGAACGGAGCCTGGAAGAGATCAATTTAAGATCCTTAAGGAAAAAGATCGCCACACTCATGCAGAGCACCGCGCTGATGCCCGGAACGATATTCAGCAATATCGCATTCAATCATCCGGGAATAACGGAAGAGGAGGCGTGGGAGGCCGCAGAAAAGGCCTGCATCGCAGAGGCGATCAGAAAGCTCCCGCTGGGGCTTTATACAGAGATCTCGGAGGCGGAATCAAACGGATTCTCCGGAGGGCAAAAGCAGCGGATCTTACTGTCCCGGATCTTTGCTTCGAAGGCCGGCGTGATGATCTTTGATGAAGCAACCTCGGCGCTGGATAATATCACGCAGAAAAAGGTGCTGGATGCGGTTTATAAGGAGAGATCCACGGTCATCATGGTTGCGCACAGATTATCCACCGTGGTGAACTGTGACCGGATTTTGATGCTGGAAAAGGGGAGCATTGTGGAATCGGGGACCTATGATGAACTGATGGCGAAGGATCAGAAATTCGCGGCGCTGGTCAGAAAGCAGCTGCAGGAGTCTGCGAAATAGATAATTGCGAATGGAAACGCTTTTAAGCGTTTCCTGCGCAAAATTTGCGGTGCGAAGCACCTTCCTATGCAAATTTTTGTGCATAAAAAAAGAGCAGAAGAGAACTTTTCGCTTCGGCATCATAAAGCCACCCCTGCCGCCGGCCGCCTGCAAGACCATGAAAAGACGACAGACATGACTTTCTGCAGGCGTATCCATAGGATACACTCTTCTGCCCGAAACAATTTTATCGTGGCAGGGAGATCATTGTCAATAAAAAAAGAGCAGAAGAGAACTTTTTGCTTCGGCTTGTTAAAGCCACCCCCGCCGCCGGCCGCCTGCAAGACCGTGAAAAGACGGCAGACATGACTTTCTGCAGGCGTATCCTTAAGGATACACTCTTCTGCCCGAGCAGATTGTAACGCGGCAGAGGGAATGTTGTCAAATGAAATAAAGGAAATTGTCAGAAATGAGTACAATGAAATTTTTTGAAAAACTGCTGGATAAGGAAACGAGAAAAAACTTTCTTGAATACAAAGAAGGAAGAAAGATGCCGGAGTTTCGGATGGAGAGGATGAGAGAGTACATCATGAGCGACCGGTTCGAAACGGACGTGCTGCGGATCAAAGCGGGCGACTATCGGATCTCCGTTCCCGTAAAAAAGTTTATACGAAAGAGCTATACGGATAAAAAACGTATCGTGTATCATTTTCAGGAAGACGAGATGTCGATCTTTCGGATCATGGCCTATGTGCTGCATGATTATGAAGAGCTGGTTTCGAGAGACGTTTATTCCTTCCGGAAAAGCGTCAGCGCAAAGGACCTGGTCCGGAAGATCACAAGGAACAGATCCCTGCAGGAGAAGTATGTGGTGAAGTCCGATATCATCAGTTACGGGAATAACATAGATGCGGACCGAATGATCCTTTTGCTGCAGGAAAAGCTGGGAACGCGGGAACCGGAGATGGTCTCATTTTTTGCGTGGCTTCTGAAAAGGAAGCAGTATCTTCTGGACGGGGAGCTATGCGAAGGGGATACCGCTGCGCTTCCGGGCTGCCCTATCCATAATTTCTTTACAAATCTTTATCTGGCGGATATGGACCACCTGATTTCTCCGCGGTGCGCGCTCTACGCAAGGTATTCCGATGACATCATCATGTTTGTCAAAACAAAAGAAGAGGCGGAAGAGAATTACCGCCTTTTGATGGAGGAATTTGAAAAAAACGGATTGAAAGCGCATGAGGACGATAAGACGGGGCTTTATGAACCGGGAAAACCCTTTGAATATCTCGGGTTTCGTTTTGAGGGGGGAGAAGTGGACATAGCAAAGGCCTCGCTCCATAAGCTCAAGAGAAGGATGCGCATCCGGGCGAAACGGATCGGGCTGGACAAAAAAAAGAGATTTGCGACTCCGATAGAAAAGGCAAAGCACCTGATCTGGCTGAACCACCGCGCATTTTACGGAAAACCGGACAGCAACGAACTGAGCTGGGATCGCTGGGCGTTTCCCGTGATCACCAGAACAGACGCCCTTCATGAACTGGATCTTTACAGCCAGCGGTGTATCCGTTTTCTCCTTTCCGGCAAATGGTCCGACTGCCAGTTCAGGATCTCTTATGATACTCTGAAAAACCTGGGGTACGAGAGCCTTGTCCGTGCGTATTACAGAGAGCGAAAAGATGCGGAATACTAAAGATTCTTTTCAAAACCGGCTGGTCGTGACAAAACAAAGTGTGCAGATTTTTGGCATGGAGGTTTGTATGAAGAAAAAAAAGACCATGGCGGGTAAGATCCTGCCGGCGCTGATCGGGTCGGCGTTCACTGTAGCAGTCTTTTCTGTGATCATGCTGTGCTTTTTTTCCGCGAGGACGAAAACCGTTGTCGATGATTACAGTAATGAAATGCAGGAAAAGAACAGGGAGACGATCTTCGACAAGATCCTGCCGGAAAGCGAATTCGATCAGATCATTAACGTGAACCGACAGTCGGTATCCGTAAACCAATTTTTCCTGGATTATGAACAGATGCTGAGATCGATCGGGGATTCGGCACAGAAACTTTATGAAATAGAAGTCACGAAATCCTTTGATAAAGAAGCTTTTTTGTCTTTAGGATCGAAGGCGCGGCCCTATTATTGTTTTTCCGATGAATATGATGAAAATGATCCCGAAACGGCTGCGATCATGGAGCGGATGTCTCCGATCATGATCGCGCTGAAGGAGGGAATCGTGCTGAACAGTGATGTGACTTCCATTTATTTCGCGTCCCCCCTTGGCTTTATGATCATGGCGGATGCTTCCGAGCAACCCAGCGAAGACCGGTACGGTTTTAATTTCACCGACAGAGACTGGTATAAACAGGCGCTTGAACAAAAGGATGCGATATTTTTCCCGGCTTACGAGGATTATTTTACCGGAGAAACCGTGATCACCGGCAGTCTTCCGGTATATTCCGGTGATGAGCTGGTCGGCGTTGTAGCGGTGGATATCAGCGCCGATATTCTGGATGCGGTGATCGGAACGGACAGCTCCTATTACGGACGAGACACCTTTATCATAGACAAGGACGCAAATGTTGTTTATTACCCCAAAAAGAATATTTATCTGGACAGTATGATCGAGGACGGCAGGATCCCGACAGACAGATTTCCCGCTATTCTAACGCTCAGCCAGAATATAGGGGAAGAGATGCTGGCTATGGTCTATATTACACTGTCAGAAGATCGTTCCAGCCAGATGGAAATTCCACCGAGCGCAGATTTCACGGAGGACGAACTGACCGCTCTGGACGAAGGGCGGCTGCTTCTGGCAACGTATTCATCGATCCCTGTGGCACAATGGGTCTGCGTCTCTATCGGGGAGCCCACAGTGGCGAAAGCAGGACGCGAATCGGAGCAGGAATATGCGCAGATGTCGGAAAACCAGCTTGCAATAATGAACGCAGCGATGGTTCGCGGATGGATCATCATTATAGGCGCATTTGTTGGCGTTTGCCTGTTCATGTATCTGATGTCCCGCCGCGTCGCGAAAAAGCTGTCTGCGCCGGTCGAAAAGCTGACAGAAAAAGTACGAAGTGTGGAAGGGGACAACCTTGAGATCGAGCCGGATCCGGACGATGATATTGAGGAAACCTCGCTCCTGGCGGAGTCCTTCTGCGCGATGACGGGGCGCGTCCGGCAGTATATCGAGGACGTAACTTCGCTGACAGCCGAGAAAGAGCGTTTGAGCGCCGAACTTGACGTCGCGAAAAAGATCCAGGCGGATATGCTTTCCCAGGATTTCCCGGATCAGAGAGAACTGAAGCTCTATGCCTCCATGACTCCCGCGAAGGAAGTCGGCGGAGACTTTTATGATTTCTTCCAGATCGATGATGACCATATGGGTCTTGTGATCGCTGATGTTTCCGGCAAGGGCGTGCCGGCAGCGCTCTTTATGGTAAAAGCCATGACGCTGATCAAGAATGCGACTATGATCGGAGGGATGAGCCCGGCCGGGATCCTGGAAGTGGTAAATAACGCGCTTTGTGAAGGCAATGAAGAAATGCTCTTTGTAACGGCCTGGTTTGCGGTCATGACGATCTCCACCGGAGATATGGTTTGCGCCAACGCCGGCCACGAGTTCCCGATGATCAAACGCAAGGGCGGCAGCTTCGAGCTTTTGCAGGATGAACATGATATCCCGCTTGCGGCCATGCCGGGCATGACCTTCCAGGAATACAATGAAAAGCTGGATCCGGGAGATATCCTGTTTGTTTATACCGACGGGTTCCCGGAATCCATCAATGAAAAAACCGAGCAGTTCACGGAAGAGAGGATCCTGATCGCGTTGAACGAAGTACCGAACAACGATCCGAGAGATCTGATCGAGCACACGCGCGAGGCGGTAAAGGGCTTTGTCGGCAAAGCCGATCAGTTTGACGACATGACGGCGCTGTGCATCATCTACCAAAATAAAGAGAAACCGGATACGATCGAGTAGGGAAACTCTGAAAATTCGTTTTCTGAGCATAATTCGCAGCGTGTAAGCGCTGCGAATTTCTGTGTATCAGAAGTCACATCTTGCGCCATTCCATTCACAAAACACAAGATAACGTAAGAAACCCTTGCAACGACGCAAGGGTTCGCTTAGAATGGATATTTAGGGGTAGTATGCTTGTTTTCCTAAGGGAGGGACTATGATCCGAAATGCGAGGCTCCAGGAGGTGATCCGGGAGATCCGGGAGATCACGAAAAATGAACTGGCGGTGTTTGACGAAAAGGGGCGGCTTTTGGCCTCAACCTTTACGCCGCCGCAAAAGATCACGAAGGAGATATTGCCCTTTATCGGATCCCGCGCTTCGAGCAGGGCCCTTTCCGGTTTTCTGTGCTTTCGTGTCGGGGAAGAAGAGGAGACGGAATATGTGCTCCTGATCACAGACGATAAAGATGAGTCGCATATGGTGGGGCGGCTCGCCGTGAGCCAGATCCGTAATCTCTCGGCGGCTTATCATGAGCAGACGGACCGGAATACCTTCATGCAGAACGTGCTGCTTGGAAACTTCCTTGCAGTGGACCTTTACCAGCGGGCGGAGAAGCTGAAGATCCGGGATTCCAGATGGCTTTGCTTTGTGATCGAAGCGGAGGGAAGGAAGGATCCTTCTCTGATGACGACGCTGCGGACCTTAGCGAACAAGTCGACGGATTTCGTGACGGAGACTGAGGAGCGGAGCGCGGTGCTCGTGAAGGACGTGAAGGCATTTAAGGGGCCGGAGGACATGGAGGACTACGCGAGGACCATCGTCGATACGCTGCTGGCGGAAGTCATGGTGAAGGTGCGGGTCGGCTATGGAAATCCCGCGGAGTCGCTCGAAGAGATCGCAAGATCCTTTCAGGAGGCGGAGCTTTCGCTGGCGGTCGGGAAGATCTTCTATGCTTCGCAGGAGACGATCTCGTATCAGCATCTCGGGATCGGGAGACTTATTTATCAGCTGCCGGAGAGCCTTTGCGTGATGTTCATCAAAGAGGTTTTCGGCGACAGGGAAATAGAGATCGACGAGGAAACCTACGCGGCGGTGGAGAAGTTTTTTGAGAACTCGCTGAATATAGCGGAGACGGCAAGACAGCTGTATGTGCACCGGAATACGCTGGTGTACCGGCTGGACCGGTTTCAGAAGGAAGTAGGGCTGGATGTGCGCAATTTTGAGGACGCGATCAGCTTT
>JAEESA010000134.1 GCA_016286115.1 Lachnospiraceae bacterium | reverse complement strand
GGGAGAGGAGTTGGACCCGGAGAAGAGCAGGGACGGGTATCGGAAATTCCTGGAGGAAGGGGAAAAACCGGATCTGATCCTTGCAGCGGACTTACCCGTCGTGACATTGATCGCAAGGCAGGTGAAGGAGGAGCTGGCTTTGTCCTGTCCGATCCTCTCCTGGCTGCATGACCCGATCGAGCGGTGCGAGGCGGCGGGCTATGGCGGGATCGAGCTACTGCGGCTTGCCGATCTGCATCTGGCGACGAGCCGGCGGATTGAAAACAGACTCCGGAGAGAGCTGCCGGAGAGTGTGATCTATACGGTGCATGAGCCGGTTTCGGCAAAGAATTGCTTCTATTCGGAAGACAGGCGCGGAACCAGCCTGATCTTTATCGGAGATCCGGAGGATCAAAAGAACCTGCCTGTGATCTTAAAGGGTCTGACGATGGCCGGAGACTGCTGGACACTTCGGGTGATCGGAGAGGGGGAAACCGGTATTTCCGCTCAAAGACCGGATCTGTGGGAGGAAGCGAAGGACGCGGATTTTCTGGTGATGACATCTTCGGCGGAAAGCATTCCGGCTACGGCGGTCGAGGCGCTTCTTTCCGGCATTCCGGTGATATCCACGCCGGCGGACGGGATCGTGGATCTGATCCGGCCCGGCGAGAACGGGTTTTTATTCCCCTTCGGTGACAGTGCGGCTTTCGCGGAGATCTTGCGGCTCCTTGAGAATGGGAAGCTGCCACGGCCAAAGCCTTCAGCCTGCCGGGATTCGGCGGCGGAGTATGAAGAAGAAGCGGCGCTATTTGACCTAGCCCTGAAGCTCAGGGCTACGCTGGAAGGGCGGGTGCTTTCCGAACCGGGGAAATTCTACGGGAAAGATAAAACTTCCGTGATCATCGGCTTTTATAACTCCGAAAAGACGATCAAGGCTTGCCTCGACAGCCTGCTGGACCAGACGATCGGGCTGCCGCATCTGGAGCTGGTCCTGGTGAACGACGCGTCGCCGGACCGGAGCAGAGAGATCGTGAAGGAATATGAAGAACGGTTTCCGGACCAGATCCTTCTCATCGATTGTGAAAAGAACGGAAAGCTCGGAACAGCGAGAAACATAGGCATGGACTATGCATCCGGAGATTATATTGCCTTTGCGGATTCGGACGATATCGCTTTTCCCGAAATGCTGGAAGATCTTTATCTTATGGCAGTGATCTGGAACCTTGAAGTGACCGAATGCGGTTTTTTGGAATGCCCCATGGACGTCCGTCCCGAGCCGCCTGCGGAGGAAAGTGAAAGGATCCTCTTCTTCACCGGGTCCGAAGCGGAACAAAAAGACCTTCTGATCTCGAACGGGTTTCTTACGGCCGGATGGAGGCGGCTTTTCAAAAAGAGCATGGTTCGGGAATTCTCTCTTCGTTTTGCTGAAGGGATCCGCATGGAGGACGTGCATTTCAGCCTGCCGCTTTTCATGCAATGCCGTTCGTTTGGCCGGATCAAAAGAAATATGTATGTTTACTACCAGAACCCGGACAGCATTATGAATTCGGATAAAGTGCATGAGTATTTCATGGATGTATATGAGACACACCGGCTGACCATCGAGGATGCGAAACGAAGGGGGTTGTTTTTGAAGTTTCGCGAGGAGCTTGCATATATCTATCTTCAGAAGGTATACTTTGGTCTGACGGAATTTATGGAAGCGGTTTTTCAGATCTTCCCTGAAGAGCCGTATCGCGAGATCAAGGACTATATGGACCGGGAATTCCCGGAAATCCGTGAAAACCCGTATCTCACCGAAAAGGACCGGCAGCAGTTAAAGCAATATGAAGAAGAGCACGGCTTAGGAAACGGGTTTTAATGAGCGCTTCCATAATAAAAATAATTGACAAAAGAAAAAAGGATGTTATAATGGATAAGCGTGCATTTTGCGCGCTTATCTTTGTGTACTATATTATAAGAAGAAGGAGGTGAAAATATGCCGACATTCAACCAGCTTGTGAGAAAGGGCCGTCAGACCTCTGTCAAGAAGTCTACAGCGCCGGCGCTTCAGAGAGGCTACAATTCTCTTAAAAAGCGTCCGACAGACCAGTCTTCTCCGCAGAAGCGCGGGGTATGTACTGCTGTTAAGACTGCGACACCGAAGAAGCCGAATTCCGCTCTTCGTAAGATCGCCAGGGTACGTCTTTCCAACGGGATTGAAGTAACATCCTACATTCCCGGCGAAGGCCACAATCTCCAGGAGCACAGCGTTGTTATGATCCGCGGCGGCCGTGTCAAGGACCTTCCCGGTACGAGATACCATATCATTCGCGGAACGCTGGATACGGCAGGGGTGGCAAATCGTCGCCAGGCCAGATCCAAATACGGCGCGAAGCGGCCGAAAGACGCTAAATAGGGCGCTTCGAAACGGTACTTAAATGAGAAAGGTTAATGTTGGATATTTTTGCTTTGCATAGAAATATTCGGCATGGACGCTAACTGCGAGTACCTGTGATCTAATCGAGTTTATTGTATGGTTAAGGAGGGAAGTAAACGTGCCACGGAAAGGACATACTCAGAAAAGAGACGTTCTGGCGGATCCGATCTATCACTCCAAAGTGGTCACCAAGCTCATCAATAACATCATGTTAGATGGAAAGAAGGGCGTGGCGCAGAAGATCGTATACGGCGCATTTGAACGTGTCGAAGAAAAGACAGGAAAACCGGCTCTTGAAGTGTTTGAAGAGGCCATGAACAATATGATGCCTGTGCTGGAAGTAAAGGCGAGACGTATCGGTGGTGCCACCTATCAGGTGCCGATCGAGGTTCGCCCGGACAGACGGCAGGCTCTGGCGCTTCGCTGGCTCACCACTTTTTCCCGCAATCGCGGTGAAAAAACGATGCAGGAGCGGCTGGCCAATGAGATCATGGACGCCTCAAACAACACCGGTGCCTCTGTTAAGAGGAAGGAAGACATGCATAAGATGGCTGAGGCAAATAAGGCCTTTGCACATTACCGGTTCTAGGAGGTATCATGGCTAGTGCAGGAAGAGAATACCCATTAGAGAGAACCAGAAACATCGGGATCATGGCTCATATCGATGCCGGAAAGACGACATTGACAGAGCGTATCCTTTATTATACTGGTGTAAATTACAAAATCGGCGAGACCTATGAAGGTACCGCCACGATGGACTGGATGGAGCAGGAACAGGAGCGCGGGATCACGATCACATCCGCTGCTACGACCTGCCACTGGACTCTCCAGGAGAATTCCAAACCGAAGCCGGGCGCTCTCGAGCACCGGATCAATATCATCGACACCCCCGGCCACGTGGATTTCACGGTGGAAGTGGAGCGGTCGCTCCGCGTTCTGGACGGCGCTGTCGGCGTGTTTGATGCAAAGGGCGGTGTGGAACCCCAGTCCGAAAACGTCTGGAGACAGGCGGATACATACAGCGTTCCCCGTATGGCGTTCGTCAACAAGATGGACATTTTGGGAGCGGATTTCTTCAATACCGTTAAGGAGATCGGCACCAAGCTCGGCAAGAATGCCGTTGTAGTGCAGCTTCCGATCGGCAAGGAGGATTATTTCAAAGGCATCGTCGATCTGTTTGAGATGAAAGCCTATATCTATAATGATGCCAAGGGTGAAGATATTTCGATCACGGACATCCCCGATGACATGAAGGATGATGCGGAGCAGTATCATACCGAGCTTGTGGAGAAGATCTGCGAGTTTGATGACGACCTGATGGAGAAGTATCTGGAAGGAGAAGAGCCTTCGATCGATGAACTGAAGGCAGGACTTCGGAAGGGAACGATCGAAAACAAGGGAGTTCCGGTGTGCTGCGGATCAGCTCATCAGAACAAAGGCATCCAGAAGCTTATTGATGCGGTTGTGGAATTCATGCCCGCGCCGACCGATATCCCGGCGATCAAGGGCGTGGATATGGACGGCAACGAGGTAGAACGCCACGCGTCTGATGAAGAGCCCTTCTCGGCTCTGGCTTTCAAGATCATGGCAGATCCCTTCGTAGGAAAACTGGCCTTCTTCCGGGTTTATTCCGGTACCGTGAATTCCGGTTCCTACGTGCTGAATGCCACAAAGAACAAAAAGGAACGTGTAGGCCGTATCCTTCAGATGCACGCAAATAAGCGGTCTGAGCTGGACAAGGTCTACTCCGGAGACATCGCCGCAGCCGTCGGCTTTAAGACGACCGCGACCGGTGATACGATCTGCGACGAGCAGCATCCGGTGATCCTCGAATCCATGGAATTCCCGGAGCCCGTTATCGAGCTGGCGATCGAGCCGAAGACCAAGGCCGGTCAGCAGAAGATGGGCGAAGCGCTCGCAAAGCTTGCGGAGGAAGATCCGACCTTCCGTGCCCACACCAACGAAGAAACCGGCCAGACCATCATCGCCGGTATGGGAGAGCTCCATCTGGAGATCATCGTGGACCGGCTCCTTCGGGAGTACAAGGTGGAAGCCAATGTCGGCGCACCGCAGGTTGCTTATAAGGAAACCTTTACCAAGACCGTGGAGCAGGAACACAAATACGCGAAGCAGTCCGGCGGACGTGGCCAGTATGGTCACTGCAAGGTTCGTTTCGAGCCCATGGACGCCAATGCGGAAGAAACCTTCAAGTTTGAATCTGCCGTTGTCGGCGGTGCCATCCCGAAGGAATACATTCCGGCAGTCGGACAGGGTATCGAGGAAGCCGCGCAGAGCGGTATCCTGGCAGGGTTCCCGGTTCTCGGCATCCATGCGACCGTCTTTGACGGATCCTACCACGAAGTGGACTCTTCGGAAATGGCGTTCCATATCGCCGGCTCCATGTGCTTCAAGGAAGCCATGGCAAAGGCGGATCCGACGCTGCTCGAGCCCATCATGAAGGTGGAGGTGACCATGCCCGAGGAATACATGGGGGATGTGATCGGTGATATCAACTCCCGCCGTGGACAGATCGAGGGTATGGAGGACGTAGGAAACGGAAAACTGGTGAAAGCGCATGTGCCGCTGGCAGAAATGTTCGGTTATGCGACAGATCTCCGGTCTTCCACACAGGGACGCGGAAACTATTCCATGTTCTTTGAAAAATACGCTCCGGCGCCGAAGTCCGTGACCGAGAAGATCGTCTCGGAGCACAAAAAATAAAAGGGTAGAAATAAAGGTTGAAAAGCCCTTGGAATTTTTATATAATCACAATTAGTTGAATTTTAGGTAAACCCTTTAAGGAGGAAAACAAAAAATGGCAAAAGCTAAATTCGAAAGAACCAAACCGCATTGCAACATCGGTACCATCGGCCATGTCGACCATGGAAAAACCACTCTGACCGCTGCGATCACCAAGACTCTTTCTGAGCGCGTGGCAGGTAACACCTTTACCGAGTTTGATAAAATCGACAAGGCTCCCGAAGAGAGAGAACGTGGTATCACGATCTCCACAGCTCACGTGGAGTATGAGACCGAGAAGCGCCACTATGCACACGTGGACTGCCCCGGCCATGCTGACTATGTTAAGAACATGATCACCGGTGCTGCGCAGATGGACGGCGCTATCCTGGTGGTTGCTGCTACCGACGGTGTGATGGCTCAGACAAAGGAGCACATCCTTCTTTCCCGCCAGGTTGGTGTTCCCTATATCGTAGTGTTCCTGAACAAGTGCGATATGGTTGACGATCCGGAGCTGATCGAGCTCGTGGAAATGGAAGTTACCGAACAGCTTGAAGAGTATGGTTTCAAGGATTGCCCGATCGTAAAGGGCTCCGCTCTGAAGGCTCTCGAAGATCCGACCGGCGAATGGGGCGACAAGATCATGGAACTGATGGAGACTGTAGACTCCTACATTCCGGATCCGCAGCGTGATACTGACAAGCCGTTCCTTATGCCTGTTGAAGACGTGTTCACGATCACCGGTCGTGGTACTGTTGCTACCGGCCGTGTGGAGAGAGGAACTCTTCATCTGAACGACGAAATGGAAATCCTCGGCGTGAAGGAAGACGTACAGAAGACGGTTGTTACCGGTATCGAAATGTTCCGGAAGCAGCTTGACGAGGCTATGGCCGGTGATAACATCGGTGCTCTGCTTCGTGGTATCGACCGCGACAAGATCGAGCGTGGCCAGGTTCTTGCAAAGCCCGGCACTGTTACCTGCCATAAGAAATTTACGGCTCAGGTATACGTTCTGACCAAAGACGAAGGTGGCCGTCATACCCCGTTCTTCAACAACTATCGTCCCCAGTTTTACTTCCGTACAACGGACGTGACCGGTGTCTGCAATCTGCCGGCCGGTACCGAAATGTGCATGCCTGGTGACAACATCGAGATGACGATCGAACTGATCCATCCGATCGCTATGGAGCAGGGTCTTACCTTCGCTATCCGTGAAGGTGGCCGTACCGTAGGTTCAGGAAGGGTTGCTACGGTCATCGAGTAACAAATGAGCCAACGCAGAAATGTAAAAAGATGCACGGATGAATGCTTGCATTCATCCGTGTATTTTTTTGCATTTCTATGCGGCGAATGCCGCATTGCCGGCTGCCCGCAGGGCAGACGGAGAGGCGTTGGCTCATTCCAACCACCCCCATTTTTACACTTCTACATTCAACAGCATTACCGGCAGCCCCATCTCTCTGCTTCGGTGGGCGAGAACTCCGGGAGTGCCGTAATAGGCAGAGATCCGGGGGAGCTTTTCGAGAGCTTCCTGCTCTTCCATAAGCTGAAATACTTTGCTTTCCTTAAGCCCCTCCTCAAACCTCCGGTATTCCTCCCAAAGCCCGGGATCGATCGACTTGAGCCCGTCCAGATCCCTGCCGGGTGCATACAGACATACGATCTGACTGCCAAACTCTTCAAACGTTTCCTTTACGGACTTAAGTTTTCGAACAGCCTCAGACCTATGGCTGAGCAACAGGGACAGATCAACATGAAAAAGGAGAGTTTTCTTTCCGGGATACAGGCTCTCCACAGGGCAAGACTTCATACGGGAATCATATCTTTCCTCCACAGCGAGCTTTTCATCCCAATAGGCGGCGTTTCCGCCGCTCAACTCTGTCAGAGTGTCCTGATACAGAGCCCTCATCTTTTCCGAAGGCAGAAGAACCTGATCGGTATGGAGAACGGCCGGCTGCTCGATCAATACCCGGATCGCGGCGACCGCCTTGTCGTTTTCATCAATGGGATCCTCGGGAACGAAGCAGGGAATGTAAATCAGCCGATCTGTGCAGGCGTGAAGATTCTCGGAATAGAAAAATTCAGGGATCTGCAGGGAGGTGCTCCATTCGTCGAAAGGATACTGGATGTAGATCGTATCCGGATGGTGCGCGGCAATATCGAAATCCTCGGCGCCGGTCAGCGGGACATAGGAGGGAAAACCCTCATGATCATCCACCCTGCGTCCGGGCTCCGAACTGAAAAGGTCATTCTGCGCATAGGGAACCGGCATGACGATCACTTCGGAACCGGGGTCTTTCCTTATTTTTTCCCAGACCGGCTCCATGGCCGGCCACCAGGCTGCCTTACAGGGAAGAAACAGGATCAGCTTCTTCTTTTCGTTGAGCAGTGGAACCAGGCCTTCTTTAACAGCGAGGATGGGGGCATTCAGGGCATCCACCGCATGATCTGCCCAGTTTACGCTCAGGTTATACGCGGTTTCACAATAATTCTCGAGAAAATGGACGAGCTCCGTTTCCTTGGGGTACTCTTTCTCCAACGCATTTCCGAGGGTTATGGCCAGAGACTGGCACTCGGTCAGCAGCGAAACGGCGTTGCCGGAGGAAAGGGTCTTGTGGGCTTCGATCAAAGTGTCGATGATCGAGAGGCTGTAATCCCGGAATTTCGGAGGATTCTTTCTGGCCAGGAGAGAGGCCTTATCCATGGTGTAACGATACGGGTTCTTATTGCCGTTATTTTCCCTGAGGATGGCTTCCTGGTCGCCGTAAACGGGGTAGCTGTGCACACCGCCGCCCTTGTGGACCTGCATGAAGTCGCCATACTCCACCCTCAATACATCATTATAAACGCAGGGAACCGGCATGAACGTATTCTCAAAGGGGAGGAAGGCCCTGTCGGTAAACCAGCGTTTTTCGTATTTATGATCATGATATTTGACCCAATAGGGCATTAATGCCACATGTTCAGCATCATCCGAGGAATAACGGGTGTAGAGCTTTTCGACGAGAAGGCGAAGCTCCTGCAGGATGGGTCCTCTTCGGTGAAGGATCGTGTGATGTGTCGCTTCGATCGTGGAAAGGACCTTTCTGGTGTCGGGAGCGTCAATGCCGTTGAGCAGGATAAGATCGATGGCCCGGCTGAGCATGAGGAGCTGATCGACCCGCTCCGCTTCAAGGTCCGGATCAGGGCAGAGATCGTCCAGAGGGAAGATATCGATCCCGACCGTGTAGGGGCAGCCGTGATAAAGACGAAGATGATCCTCGTTTGTGTTGATCTCATGCGCATTGACGATTCGGCTCAGCATGGAAGTGGATTCCCTTTCGGTGTGA
>JAEESA010000002.1 GCA_016286115.1 Lachnospiraceae bacterium | reverse complement strand
AAGAGGGACGAGCAGATGGCGCTTCTGATCCAGCGCGTATCCGGTTCCTATTACGGATCAAACTATATGCCCTGCGCCGCCGGAGTAGGCCACATCTTCCAGGATCTTGTCGAAGCAGAGATCTTATACACGGCTGTGTTCAACGATGAAAAAACCATTCATTTTTCGCCCGAAAAGCTTGCGTCGGCAAAGGATGTCGTTTCAGAGTTTTCAGGAGGAGAAACACTGGCTGATATCGTGCATGTATATGATGTCAGCGGCAGGGAATGCAGAGTTTATAATGACGTGGCAAATGAGCATCTGATGATTACTTTCATATAGTTTTGTCTCTGTTCCTATTCTGTACAGATTGACTGAAATAACTGCAGTATTGTATAATTTTTTGTAGATTTTGCAAAAACGAAGACAGAGCAGCGGCTTTGTCTTGGCAGGAAAACATGGGAAATACGGAGGTGTTCTTATGGATCAAGAATTAAAGGAGTTTCTGGAAGAGGAACCGAAGGAAGGAGTTCCCGGAGACTTTGATGAGGAAACATTAAAGCGAGCCGGAGAATTCGAAAAGATCATGACAGAGGAGATCGAAGAATACGAGGCTTCCGCCGGGGATTTTGAGACGCTTCTGAAAGAGGATCATGCTCTCCTGGAGGAACTCGCGGATGCAAGCTCCCTCCTGATCCTTGCGGAGCTGGCTATGGAAAAGGATGACATGGACTTAGAGACCCTGGAGACGGCTTATCTCAATGTCATCGATAAAGGCATCGAGCTTTCCAAAACCTATCATCCTCTGTCGGAACTGGGAAAAGACCGCCTCTGGATGGCGCTTTCCTTTACCGAACAGTATGGCGAAAAATATAGACCCTTACTGACCCAGGTGACTAAAAATAACGCAGAGAAATTTGCTCAGTTTCTGCCGGAACGTTTTCTCGATGATATCCGGTTTGACCTGAAAAGCGCCATCGGCGCCCTGCGTTATGTGGACGGGAACGCCTATGCGGTCGGGATCGCGGTTTACCATTTCGAGACGGGTGCAGTGACGGATGATCCGATCCTTCGGATCGATCATGTGTATGTGGATGAGGAGTTCCGCCAGCACGGTGTCGGCAATATGCTGATCGCGCGGCTTTTCGGCTTTGCGGCGCAGTATCCCGAATGTACGGTGACCGTTTCCTACGTGCCGCCGAGGGACCCGGATGAGAAAGCGGCGGAGGATCAGACGGTGACGTGGCAGTATCTTGATTCGTGGAAGTTTGATTTTTCCATGACCTTCGGCTCGGATTTCTGCATCAAAACCGCAGATCTCGAGGGCAACAAAGGGCTCGAGCGGGGAGTGAATTCCGTGGTCTCTCTTGCAACGTTCAGCTCTGAGGGGGAGGCAATGCTGAAAAGCTTCTTTGAGAAGAGAAACGACGAGGATGATGCAGAGATTTCGAGCCTGCCGTATTCCTATTTCAATGAAAACGCGAGCTGCGCCATAGTGCAGAACAGGGAGATCACGCATCTCCTTCTGATCCGCCGGTACGAGAGCGGGAATTACCGGATCGTGTTCTGGGACGGGCCGGAGGATTCGGATGCAGAAGATCTGGTACAGCTTGTGAGCTTTGCCTGCCGCATCTTAAGGATGAAGGCCGGGCCGGATGCTCTGCTTACCGGTACGTTCAACAGCGAGGAAAACATGGATGTGCTGCAGAAGATCCTCCCGACGGCGAAGATGAGGCTGACTTACGAGGGGATTTTGATGAAACCCCGGCTTTCGGAGGACATCACCACAGAACAGTGGATGGAACTGATGGAGGAGATCGGAACGCCCCACGTCCTGGAAAAGGATCAGACCATCGATGAGAAGCTTTTCACCAAGCGGGGAATGTACGAGATGAGGAATGCTTTTGAGGAAATTGCGAAGGAACTGCCAGAGTAGCGGATCAGAAAGGATGGTGAGATAAATGGAAGAAAGTTTGAATTTAAGCAAAGAGAAAAAAGTAGAATTCATAAAAGAAAACGAGTCGTTTGAGGAATCTTATCGCGAATCGAATCTGCAGATCGATGAAATGAACCAGAGCCGGATCAGCGAGGAATCCGAAAATGTGATCATCAAAAAAGACTCCCTCAAAGACCAGAATAAGATCCTTGAGGTCGAAAACGACAAGATCTTTGTTCTTGGCTCAAAGGAGAAGGGAAAGGAAAAAGAACAGGAAAAGCTGCTCACCGACAGACAGCAGATCCTGGAGTATGAGCGGCAGCATGGCGATTATGAAAAATACGGAGTTGCCTTTGACCTGAAACACTGCAGGATCACGGAAGCCGACTCGAAGGACATGAAAAAGATCAAGACCCTGTTAAAGCGCTACCTTCAGCTGAAGGGAGAGATTGAAGCCTTCATGGGACGAGTCAGGAATCAGGGGGAAAGAAAAAAAGGCAAAGCCGGAATGGACGCGATCAACCTGATATACAAAGACAGGGCAAGATTAGGAGATCTTAATTTAAGAGTATTTTATGATAAAAGCGACATCGGCACGGCGAACAGAGAGGAGCTTGGACCCATCTACGACGATCTGATGTTTGCTCTGAATACCTATGACGGCGGCATTACCCTGTTTAAGAGGGGAAGAGCCAGAAAACGCTTGAATCAGGTGCGACGTGTCCGGGAACTTCTGGAAGCGGACAACCGGAAATACTGGCTGTCGCAGGAACGCCGTATGATCAAAAATGATGGAGGGGACGAAAGAGCAAAGGATCAATATGGTAAACAGTGGCCTTCCTACAGCGGGTTTATCCGCAACAAGGATTTCATCTCAAACCGGATGCAGAGGTATAAGGACAGGAAGCGCAGAGGTGAAAGAGTCCGCTTCTGGGAAGGCTGGGGGCGGAATATCGGGGATTTTTCTGCGATGCTGTTCCACGGGATCGCAGGATCCGTAGAAAGGGCGGCGGCATTACCGCTGATGCTCGCGGGCAATGCCATAAAGCTATCGGGCAAGATCTTAAAAACCCCGATCCACATGATGAACGGCATCTTCAACCAATGCTGCAAATGGGCTGGCAGCAGAACCCGCTGGCGGATGGATTCCTTTAAGGATACCTGGAAAAAGGGCTGGGTCAGCTACAATGACGGCAGGGAGGCATACCGTAATATTTTGATGCTTGGTGTTGTCTACCCGGCATATATGTCTCTGGAGGCGGTATTCCTGGATCTGCTCCAGATAGGACGACTGATCAACTCGGAAAGAACACACTTTGGTGGTTTTATAAGGTTTCTTGAGGAAGCAGGCAGAGTCGGAGGAAAGCATCTTCGCCATATCATAAGAGGCATGGGCATCACGAGCAAGCACTATAAGGACAGAGCCATGCTGAGCGCCGAAGAGGGCGGCGAGGCTGCCCATGAATGGGACTACGGGGACGACGCTGTGACGGAGTAAAGATCCTTCGCCGGAAGCGTAGAATCTTTTGAAAAGGGAGGTCATTTATGCTACACGGGTTTTCATCGGAAGCACTCAGGAGAGAGATCTACGGAATGAAGCCGTTCTCCTATATCGGCGGAAGAGAGAAGGGTCTTTCATATCCGCTGATCAAAAAAACAGACGGGGATCTTTCCATCGTGTTCTTTGTCTTTGCGGTAACGGATGAGATGCCGGGAGCATTCGTGTTATGTAAAAACGGTGCGGATCCTGAATACCTGGAGTATGAAGAGGGACTGAATGCGCTTGGGATCCGGGAGGAAGAGATTGAGCCTGTGCAGTACCCTGGAAAGGACAATGCAAAAGAGCTGCTTCCAGGGGAACTTTACGGCATGTTTGATGAGGCTTATGGCGACGGCACCGTGGATAAACAGAAATATGCCAAATATCTGGATCTTGTGACCGCGCAGAGCCCCATTGGTCTTCGCAGGTATCTGAAGTTGTTTTATTGATCCTTCTGCTTCGCCCCAGGATGACAGGAAGGCTTCTTAGAAAGGTAAGAATATATGGAAAACAGCGATCTTCTGGCCAAATCCAAAAAAATCGAGATCAAAGCTGCCCCCGAACAGCAGCAGCTCCGGAATCAGCAACCCACCTTCCGGCAGCAGCTGTACGGAAGGTGGACGGAGGAAGGATCAAATCTTTCGCAGCTGAAAAGGAACCAGGCGGGAGCGCGGCTGAATACCAAAAACAGACCCGGGGAGTTTTCTCTCCTGGGAGCCGGTCTTTCCATGACCTTCCTGACAGCCATGGAGGATCTGGAGGCGGACAGAAATCAGGCGTCGCGGGATTATTTCGCGCCCGTTCTTGAAAAAGCAAAATACCTTGCCAGGTACTCCACGGATGATGAATCATGCGCAGAAAACCTGGCACGTCTTCTTTCGGCTGCCATGTATTATCTGAAGGAGCGGGGGTATTCCCTGTTCAGCGGACAGAGGAACAGGCGGAGAGCCACCTGTCAACGGATCGTGGATGAGATCTCCCGGTTCCTTTATGATGCGCCGGCGGTCTATTCCAAAAAGATCAAAGAGGTGATAGCACAGAAGCGTCAAAACAGGCGCCTCCCCAAGAACTGGAAACAGTTTCAGAAACAGAACATCGCGGAACTGAGGGAATCGGCCATAGAAGAAAAGCAGGCGCGGGATGCCATTCTGTCAGGGGATACAGCGGCGGAACTTAAAAAACGCCTGGAGATGCTGGACATGCTGACTGGGGAAGCTATGCCCCAAAACCCGGGGCGCAGCGCCAGTCCCCAGGAGAAAAAGAAATACAGAAGCCGCTTGTACAAAGACGGACTTGCCATCGTGATGGAGTACAGCAAGCTGATCCAGTACTGTGATGAGCTGCTTTCCCGTGAGGCGGATCCGGAGAACCCCAATCTTCAGGAAAACGCCGGGAAACTGAAAAGATATTACATTCGGCAGATGCGGATCGTGGAGAGCACCGTGGGGGCATTTCTGGCCGATCAGAGGAATATGGAACCCCGTACCTGGAAAGAAGCCCTGTATCGGCAGAGCAGGGACTACCGTGAGGAAGAAAATGACGACAAGCTGGATCACGCCGGGAAGCGGATCGACCTCTATTTCGGGATCAGCGAAATACTGAAGGCGGCGCCTGCCGAAGGAGGGATAAAGACAGGGGAAGTTTTTAAACGGGCGACGAAGAAGGCCTTAAGGACGATCCTCGGGGCTGAGGAAGGGCATCAGGTAGGTGCAAAAGTGATCAGCACACTTCCTATGGAACTCATGAAAAAGATCGAAGTCTGTACCCCGAATCAGTTCATGCTGATCGTCGGCGGGATCTATGACAACGAGGAAAAGGATCAGATTCTGGCCTCCTATACGCAGATGCGGAATGCGGTGACGAGGTATATTCAGAAAGTTGAGAAGATGAAGACCTCCAATTCTCCAGCTGACCGTTTTAGTGCTTATATCATGCAGGACGATGAGTACCGTGCCATGCAGTATGTTTCGAAGCATCCCGGTCGTTATACAGAGGCAGAGGTCACATCGGCCAAAAACCGCATGAGAGAGATCGACTTAAACTGGGTGGATACGAAGCCGTCGAAGCAGCAGATGATCGAAAACTTAAGACCCGATATCGGGAAGATCAGAGGGCTTGTCTTTCCTTCTGTCCGGGATCTGAACCCGGAGAATTTCGACCTTCAGCCCTATGTGAAAGCACTTGCTTCCTGCCGTTATATCAAAAGCTTTGCCGAACTGAATGAACTGGAGCTGCCGGAAGAGGAACGAAATGTCCTGGATTCTTATGAGAGCGCCATTCAGAAATGGTGGCCTGTCCTAAGCTGTGCAGATTCCCTGAAAAGATCCGGCGCCTATGAAAGGCTCCGCGCAAAGGGCGTAGATTTTGCAGCAAACGGTGGCCTCATCCCCGGCATCTCCATGCAGACGCTTCTGGCTCTGAAAAACGCTGCAGCAAATGATGACGAAAGAGCGGATGCAGCAGAGTGGGAGGAGCTTCTTAACGCCTGGAGAAATACCCACGCAGAGGATCCTTCCATGGTGGATGATGCAAGAAGGAAACGGTTTGAAAAAGAGCATGACGCTCGGTCGAAGGAAGAAATCGCTAAAAACGCAAAGGAGAACATCGCAATCTATCAGGATGTCTTAAGCCGGGCGGTGGAAGCAAAGGCTTCGCAAGACGGCGTCATAATGCAGAACGCTGCCTTAAAGGATCATATCATGTCCATCATTACGTCCTTAGCCATCCTGCAGAAAAAAGACTTCCTAAGCTGCAAAGGGGTCTTCATGGATCTTACTTTTGCAGAAAAAGCCATAGCCGGTCAGCCCCTCACGAAGGAGCAAAAAGAAAAGATGAAAAACGGACTGGAGACGGTGATAACGAGCTTCTCTGAACTCGATCTGCATACGCTTTCCGTGGAAAAACAGGAGGATTTCACAAAGGATCTGGAGTCAAAATATGCCATGATCCATTTGGGAAGAAATATCGCACAGCTCCTGTCTCTTTATGAAAATCAGTTCCCTGAGGATGCAGAGAAAAAGGAGATGACGGAGCTTATGGCTCGTTCTGCCGCTATGAACGAGGTGGAAAATGTTTATGACGCCATGCGCCGCACCGTTTTGGAACCGGATTCCGAAGAAGCGAAGGCTGCCATTCGGGAATACAGCTTCGGCCGGGATAAAACGCATGATGTCCGTAAAGTGATCGAGAGAGAGAAAGACCGGATCGAACGGGAGAAGGAGCAGAAGAGGATCGCTCTGGAGAAGGAACGGCAGGAACGAGAACGATTAGAGCGCGAGAAAAGGGAGCGTGAGGAGCAGGAACGGTTAGAGCGCGAGAGACAGGAACGCGAGCGGGTAATGCTGGAGAAAAAGAAACGCGAGGAAGAGATCATTAAGCTCGGAGAAACTCTTGAGAAGGACACGAAAATTCAGGAGGAGATGGAAAATACCCGCAAGGAGCACCGAAAGATCTATCAAGGGTGGAAAAAGGACTGGCAAAAGCGTGATCTGTTTGACCTGGCCTATGATGGCTACAAGGAAACCTTTTATAAATATCTGAAGCCGATTCGCGAGATAAAACAGGATGCGATCGATGCATTTATGGAAAAGCAGGAAAAAACGGAGAAGGATTTTCAGGACCTGTATGAAAAAACGGACCGGCTGAGCAGATACCAGACATTGATCTCCTCTTATATCTGCGTGGAAAAAGAAAAAAAAGAAGGAGGAGACCCAAAATACGGGCCGCTTCCTTATTTCGAGCTTTATGATGTGGAAAACATCAAAAAACTGACCTGTGTCCCATCCGGTTATACCGATAAGATGCTGCAAAGGGCAGAGGAGCTGAAAGAGTTTGATGACAGGCTGGAGGAACAGCTTCGTGAGGTGAGAGAGCTTCATCAGGAGCTTCGGGAGAAAGAGGCTGAAAAAGTCTACGAAAAAGAAGGCAAGGAAAGAGGCGAGATCGATGACAGGATCAAAAAAGAAAATGCGTATCTTCACAATCTGATCTTAACGTCACAGAAAAAAACCGGCACTGCATTTGAAACGCTTTCTCCGGAAGAGCAGAAAAAAGCAGCAGAGAAAGAGGCGCTGCGTTACAAGAGATTTTATGAGGAAAAGGTGCGCCCCTTCTACAGGACCTATTTCGATACCATAGAAAAATACGAGCATTATCTGGAAAAGGAAAAAAAGGATTCCGAGCTTTATCGCAGCAGAAAGGGCCTTTTGGAGGAACAGCTGATATTGCTGGATACGCTTCTGGCCGGGGACAGTGAAGACAGTATCGCCGTGCGGCGCTCAGAGGTCTTTTGGGCTAACGGCACGGTGCAGCAGATAAAAAACGAATGGATCGATCTACAGGATAAGCTGGTCGAGGAACGGGAGTATCTGGATTACTGCAGGGAACGGGATACGGGCGTCCTTGACAAAATGAAGGAGAAGCTCTTTGAGATCGGCGAGCTGCAGTTTTCGGAAGGGAAACAGGAGGAAGAAAAGAAAGCTGCTTTCCAAAAGCTGATCGAAACCGGTACCGAATTATCTGAGCGCAGAAAGGGAAACCTTACAGCGAATGAAGATTATGCTTTGATGCGTGCGATATCGGATCTGACGGATCAGATGATCGCAAACGGGCTGAAACTGGAAGACCTGACAAAGGAGCAGTATGAGGAACTGAGAGCAAAGCTTCCGCTTGCGGAAAGTAAGCTTTACATCGATTACATCAGCAGGAACCGTTATGCCCTGAAGAAGGAAACGAATGAATTGACGGATGATCCGAATACCCTGATGAAGAACTGCGATATCCGGATCAACTCGGCTCTGACAAACGAACCCTTTGAGAAGAAGATTTCAGTATCTGGGGTGAACAGGATAAAGAATGATTCCCTGCTGCCTGGCTTTGATGGGAATGTCTATCAGATCACCATTCCAAGGCCGGCAGGACATGGCGGGGAGATCAGCGGCTTCATGCTCCAGAACCCGGGGAAGCTTAAGATCTTCAACAATATCCGGCAGGGAGGGTCGAAAAACAATTACCTTGCATACAAAGGGGTCTGCGGTCCTTCTTCTGCTTCCCACGTGATCAATCAATTATATGGGATGAATATTTCAGATGAGAACAGGAATATCCATTTGCTGGATCGTAACGACGAAATCAGGCTGGAGTATCTTCCTGCCCGGGATGAAAAGGGGAAGATCCTGAAATACAACAGCAGAAAGATCGATCTTAAGGAATCGGGAGGAAGCAATGAAGATGGGATCTCGATGCTGTATGATCATTACAATATCAAACATGAGTTATACAAAAGGGATGTCCAAAAATCCAAAAACAAAAAAACCTATGTGGATGAAAACGGGGTGGATCTGGATATCTTGAAAATGGCGGAAGAGCTCGACAAGGGAAATGTGATCCAGCTTTCGGTCAATTCCAATCTTCTTTATGCGGAGGGAGAAGACCCGAGAGATATCCCCGGATTCCTCGATCAGCAAAAACTTCACAGGCAGGACTGGATCAACGGAAATGTCTACGCCAATCACTGGATCTGTTTATGCGGAGCGGTTTATGAATTTGACGGATGGGACAAACTCAGGGCTGAGGGTAAGGCCGTTAAGAAGCTGAAAGGCTTTATGATGAAGGATACCGGAACCGGAACCCTGGAGTATATTCCGTGGCAGGATCTGATGGCAGCATATCGCGGCCAGTACGGCGGAGGAAAACATTATAAGTCGAACCTCATCCTCGATAATACCGTCTTTATCGTATGCCATAAACCGGAATACGAGAGCAGGGTGAAGGATAAAAAGACGGTTCTCTATCTGGACAGACTGAGAGCGGCCGCGGATTCGCTCACCGACACCAAAACGGTCAAGTCGTTCTTTGAAAAGGCGAATAAAGGATTTGCCCCCGCAGATCCGAAATGGCTTGAGGAAACGGCAAAAGGGATCGACCGGTACCAGGCTGAGAAAAAACGTTATATGAATATCCGTGACGATAAGGACAGTGCAGCGATCAAGGTAGCGGTTCAGACTGATCCGTTTTACCGGAAGATCAGACAAACGTATGAGCCGTGGGTGAAATCCTTTAACGAATCGTCTGCGGCGCTCAAGGATCGTATCCGAATGGAGACCGGTATCGTAGATCAGATCCTGGGACGCACCTCGTTTTCCGAGACAACTTCAGAAGTCACGGAAGAAACGACAAATGCTTATGTGGAGGAATGGCTTTCGGAAACACAGAAATATATAGCGGGAGAAACCAAAGACTATGACCTCGATCGGTGGATCACCGGGTATATGGAAAAGTACGAGAAATATTTGAGCCTGTACTACATTCTGGAAGCCGAAGTGATCAATACGCTGAAAACAATAAACATGAAAGAGGTGCTCAGTAAGGACGAAAGGTATCAGAAATTCCACAATATCGGAAAGACGTTTATGCTGAAATACAACGAAACGGTGGATAGGATCAAGGCGCTGGTCCCGAAGGAGAAGCAGGCTTTACGGGAGTCTTTTCAGAAAACGATCAATGCTCATAAAGCTGATGTCAGCAAGCTCAGTAAGAAATGCTCGGCAGAGAGAGACAAGCGCATAAAGAAAAAGTAAGGGGGGTCATTTATGCCACGGTTGACAAAGGAAGCGAAGAAAGAGGAATTTAAAAAGAATTACCAGACGCTGAAAGAATCTCCGAGCGGGCAGGAGGCATATAAGAACACATTTAAGGATCAGAGCAGGGGAGAGAATCTTCTGGCCGCAGACGACGGTGAGGATTTTGGAACCCTGGAGGAGGAACTCTCTTCCCTTTCGGCGATGAATGCGATCCGCCAGTCGCAGCGCAAGCAGGCCTTTACGCAGGAAATGCTGTTTGATGAGGATATCGAGCTTGGCATGCGGGATGCTTCCTATGTGGACGCGTCGGCCGAGATCCGGAGACGGAAAGCCATCAAAAGCCACCGCTGGGATAAGACCAGACGAAGCCGGATGGAGACCAGCCGGGAAACCCTGGAAGAAGCAAACGACAAGATCCGTTCGCTGAAGGCAAGACTGCAGCCGGCGCAGGGTGCAAGGCCTATGACGGTTATCCAGAGAGTGGAGGCACTGAAGAAAGTTTATGATCAGATCCGCATCGCCGACCGGAACTGCGCAGAAGCTATTGCGCTTTCCGAGGAAGAGGAAGAGAAATTAAAGGATAAGGCGGAGCTTACCTATTGCTCGAGCTTGAAGCGGATGCTGGAACGTGAAATGGCGGCACTGGATCCCGGAAGCCGCGAATACGCAAAGCTGAACGATATTTATCAGCTGAACCAGAGAAACTGGAACAAACTGATGAAGCCGGTTCTGGAACAGAAGGCAAGAGCGGAAGAGGAAGAAGCCCGGCGGGATCTGAACCGAAGGGATGAAGAGAATCAGCAGCAGGCACCTGTGCTCATGGATCCTGAAACAGAGGCGCTGGTGAGCGCTAATGTCCGTATGTTCGGCACCTTCTGCGGGACATTAAATGACAGAAAATACGGCGCAGAGCTGGATGAACTGTGGTCAGACATGAAGAACAAAGCCGATGCCCTGAAGAATGGCTGGGAGCAGAAGACGGATCTGGAACGGGGAGACGCTCTGGCTTCGCTCCTGGTTGCTGCCAACAGACTTCTCTGCAAGGAAGGACCGAAAACAGAAACGGACAAGGCAAGAGAGTCGGCGGCGAAGCAGTACAGGTCCTTCTTTAAGTCCGTACTGGAGGGGATGTCTCGTAACTGCCGAGTGCTCGCGCTGGAACGGATCTTTCAGAAAGTGGATGAAATGGATGATGATCCGCAGATTTCGAAAGCTCTGAAAAGGGCCAATGCATCGATCTTTGCGGAACTTGGAAGAGAACGCTATCGGAAAGAGAATCCGGATGTTGAGGAAAAGGATGATGCCTTAAAACTCATAGATGATCTGCATTACCGCAACGCATACGCTCTTGAGAAGATGGAGATGCACATACAGAATGTTAAGAGATATTTTGCAAACACCAAAGAGTACATGCTGGCAATGCTGAAGTTTAATTTTGCCCGGATGCAGACATACAATCTGATCGCAGAAGATTTCCGGGTAGACCGCTTCGGGAATGTCCTGCAGGAAGATGTTGCAAAAAAGGAACAATGGAAAACACTGATCGGGGAGATTGCAGCTGCAGACGGGGAAAAAGCACTGGAGCTGAGCAGGCGTTTTATCATCAGAGCAGGTGAGAAACCGGTTGATCCGGCATGGGTCAACGAAAAGGGCTTTAACAGGAACATTTATGAGGTGATATCTTTCTCCAAAGGGATGAACTGTATGCAGGATTGTCAGGATGAATGGAAGGCGTATGATGAGGAGGATGTCAGGAACAGGATTCTGCAGTGGAACCAGGAACATCCGGAGGATCTGATCCCGGAAGACAGCATCAAAGACCCCGGGATCAATAAAGCCGCGATTCTGGCACAGGGAGAGGAACTGAGAAAGCTGCCTTCCATAAAGGCCAGGGAGGATGCGCAGATCGAACTGGAGTACAACTATTTCAACAAACGGATGCCGACAAAAGGGATCATCTACTGGGATAATGATCTGAAAATCCATGACAGGAACAGAATGAGGATGCTCTATCAGGTTCGGAAGTTCATGAAGGATCCGCGGGAAGTGTGTCCGGATGACCCGGATATCGAATTTGCGAATCTGATCCACAGGGACGGCACAGCTTTTGATCCGGAGACGGATGTCGACAACCGGGGAAGGCTGATCTACAACGCCCAGAATCCGCTTGTTTATGAATATGAGCAGAAGAAGCCGGAGGTGTACAGAAAACTAAAAGAACAGAAAGATATCGGTTATCTGAACGATGGGGAAAAGCATGGGGATGTGGTAAAGCGTGTCGATGCGAGGCTCAGTCTCTTCACCAAAACCGAAGCGGATGCCATGAATAAACTCAGAAGCCTGACTTTAGGCAAGGGGGATCCCGGCGAGCTTGCCGCCCTCGAACAACTCTATAACGAGTATATGGCGGAGCTGAAGGTACAGGCGATCGCGGCGGAAACCCTGTTCCAGGCGGATTTGGACTGCAAACTGGATGATATCAACAGCGGATACTATAAGGAGGCGCAAAAGTATTATAAGCAGAAGAAAAAGATCAATGATCTTTTCGACCGGCTGGAGGCGGCACGGGATGCATTTTTGACAAAAAACGCCGGAAAAGAAGCCTTTGATGGCTGGAAATCGGAGCTGGAGGAGAAAAGGAAAGAGGCCCGAGGCGCCCTGCAGCAGATCGAAAAGGAAAACACCACTGCATTTGACAGGGTGAAAAAGGCCTTTGTTTCCCAGGCTGCTATCGGCAAAGCGGAAGGCTTTACGGACGAAGAGTTTGCAGCGATCCAAAGTCAGGATCCCAACAAGGTCTGGAGCGGACAGGAGAAGGAACAGATCCTTGAGCCCTTTATCCTGCATGTGGAAAGAGACTTCAGCGGAGCGTATCTTACCGAACGGGATAAATACAACGCAGATTACAACAAACGGTTTAAGGAGGCAATGCTCCAGGGGAATGCGGAAGCGATCAAGGATTTAAGCAGAGAGTTTGTGGAGAAGACGCTTCCCCTGGCAGACTATGTCGATCCGGAGGGGATCGAGGAGATTACTGCGGAAGGGATCGAAGAGAAATATATCATAACGGGTAAGATCAATTTCAAAAGGATCAAGCTTTGCATGATCAGCAATGTGGATCATGACAGCAACACTAATTTCCCGCTCCTTCGGACCGGGTTCACGGAGCTTAAGGACCGGGATCCGGAGCGTTACCGGGATCTTTCGGATAAGCTTTCCATAGCGGATGATTCCCTGTTCAACCAGATCCTGCAGAAAATTGGCTACAATACGGAACATCTGATCCCTGTGGATACGGATGAAGCAAAACAGGAGGTCTTGGCCTCAGTCATCCATATATGCGCTGAAGAGCTCAGAATCAAGACAAACGCCATCAAAGAAAGGGAAAGGGAGAGGATCCGTCAGGCTCCCGAAACAGAGCTTCTCAATACGAAAAACAGGATCGCGGCGAAGTCCGCCCAGAAGGCAAAACAGCTGGATAAAGCAGAAGAGGAACGAGTCCGGGAGCTCATAAAAAATGCGGAGTTTCAGGATACCAGGGGCAGGATCCTGTCCGGATCCGCAGGCAAGGTAAAGAAGATCGAGGAGGCAGAGGAAGAGAGGCGGGGGCTTTTGCTCATGCTCGGGAATTATGAAGCCCTGGATCGTCCGGACGCGAAGCCGGAGGAAGGCTTTGCTCTCAAGGAAAAAATGGTTACAACCCTGACCCGGCTCACCGGTGTTGACAGGAGCCTGATCGAGTTTACGCCGACGGACAGGCTGGTTCAGTTTATTTCGGACGCGGCCGGAAGGAATCCCGACTATAAAAAGCTGGCAGAGGATATCAAAGCCCTGGATGATCTTTATTCGAGCGGCAAGGGGGAGGAAGAGCTCGTAAAAAGGGCAGAGGCGCTCCTTGCAAAGGGAGAAGATATGACCGCTCGAGATAAGCTTCTCCTGTATGACCTGAATGCGCTTCTGATCGCCTGTAACAGAAATGCGGCGCCGGATGAGGATCCGAAGGATGATCTGCATTACGATGATTTTAAGAATCATAAGTGGGAGCTGCCCTTTATGACCCGCTACGCCAGACAGGTCTCCGATTTCAGAAGACTGGATCTGGATGGAGATGAAGAGTATGACAAACTGGACGAAAAGCGGAGTAAGAAGCTGAGAAGCGTTGCCCTGGAGATGCTGTCCGATTCTACCGGGAAGGACATTGCTTTTTTCGAGGTGCTGCCGCTGGAGGAACTGACCGGTTTCGCTTTTGATGTCCATGACATCCTGCATAAGAAAAAGTCGGAAGATGCGAAGAAGGAATGCTTTTCCAGAATAAAGGAACTGGAAAGAAGGATCAAGCTCCTTGACGATGCGGCAGAAAGCTATGACAGGAAAAAGCTTTCTGTTGCCGTATCCGAGCTTACAGGAATGAAGACAGAGGACTTTCATCCGCTTCTTACGACGGAGCTCTTCGATCTGGCGGTGTCGCTGCGCACAGTCGTTTTCGATAAAGCCAAGATGAAGAAGGGAGCCGAGAATGCCCTTGGACTGGCTTCAAAACTACATACAACGGAATTCTTCCGATCCAGATCCTACAAGGCCTTTGAAGAACTATTAAGACAGGAAAGGGAAAACAAAGAAGCGGATGAAAGAAGCCGGACTGTGTGGAAGGAGCTTGCTGTCCGGTATCTAATAAGCCGCCTGGGAAGGACCGATCTTACGGATTCGGATTTCGAAAATGTAGATCCGGAGCTTCTCAGCCGCATTATGGGCTGCCCGGATATCATCCTGGCCTATCGCGAGAATCCGCCGCAGGACGAAACGGAAAAAGAGGATCTGAACATGGCCATCCGGTCGATTGCTAAAATTTCGGATCAGCTGTCCGAAAATGCAAGAACGGCCTTTGAAAGTGTGCTCGGACTGGATTTTGCAGCCGTTTCGAAAGAACAGCAGACCACGAAGACGAAGGATCAGTTCCAGGAAATGGAGCAGTCGGACGTGGCCTGGGAGGTGCCGGAGGAGCATAAGGGTTCGGACATCTTTACGGAGCTTTTGATCCCTGCGTATGCGAAATCATCTGCTGCACTGAAGAAGGGTCTTGGGATGGAGGATTCACAGAGCAGATTTGCACTCGGGAAAATGATGAACCGGACTCGCCAGATCTACTGGAATAAGGAGAATTTAGAGATCCAGCGGCGAAAAAAAAGCAAAAAGAACGAGATCAATGAGGAACAGCTCCGCTTTTCAGAGAAAGCCGTTAAGACAAAAGATCTGTTCGCGGGTCTTATCATGGCGCTTTCGGACAATGCCCTCGACAGCAGCCTGAAAAACAGAGTTAAAGCAGTCCTGAAAGAACATGCCGAGGTCTTTGGCTACCTTGCGAGCAGCGACGAGACAAAGGGCAGCGGGTATGTACAGATCTTCACGGAATTAAAGAACGGTGCATCCGAACAGGAAAAACAGTTCATGTCGGCCTGTGAGGACAGTCTGTCAGAGATCATGAAGCTCATTTCGACGTATCAGAAGGAGCAGAAGCCGGATGCGGCATTTGGCGCAGCGGATTTTAAGAATCTCCTGAAGGGAAGCACTCTGGATGCCGGAATCGATGCGCTTTCCGAAAAACTCCCAAAGATCGTGGATGCCCTCGAAAAGGAAGTCGTTCCGTTGATGGAGAGCAGTGTCCGGTCGGTTTTCGGACAGGATGCGGCGGCTGCGGAAGAAGAGGATAAGGATTATGTGATCTTCCCGCATCATGTTTTAGGGTTTCTCAACATCTCGGATGAAGATCTGGATGCTATGAATGCGAAAAAACAGGAAGTGAATAAGAAGGAAGCCCGAACCATACGGGATATGGTAAAGTTTTCGCAGAAAAGCGATGAGCAGGTGGAGATCGAACGAAAGAAACTCGAAAAACTGGATCAGGATGTGCGTTTTGATCCCCATAAGGGGCAGGGCAGGTTTATCCAGCTTCTGATCTCAAATTATTATAGGGAGGCCAATGGAACGACAAAGCGCAGGATGCTCTCCCATATCATCCGGGATATGAAAAGGGATACTGCTGCAAAGAAAAAAAAGGAGGCCGGATGTGCTTACTTTGCTTCTGCCATAAAGGGTGCCGGACCAGTCATGCAGAAAATGATCCAGGGAGTTCCGGAAAGGCTGATCGTCGATGAAATGTCAGAGGCGTTAAGTATCGTTAAATCTTCCCTGCCTTCCATCGACAAAGAATATGTGAACAGGGTCTGGAAAGACCTGGAAGAAAACGGAAAACTGAAGATCTTAAATGTGAAATCTCTGGGAGCAGCTTCCGTTGCGGAAACTTTCGAGTGTGAGATCCTGGATAAGAAAAAAAACCAGCGGACGGTGGTGGTTAAGATCCTCCGGCCAGATGCGAAAGAACGGATGGCGGAGGAGATCGACTTTATCAAGCGCATGGCCATGTATGCGGATATGACGGAGGAAGAAGTCAAAGCCTGGGAAAAGAAGACAGGAAAGAAGTATGATCCGAACAATCACAGGATCAACGTGACCGAGTCCGGCTTTCTGGCGCAGTTTGCAGAGATTGAGAAGGAGTTTGATTTCAGTAATGAAGTCAAAAACTGCAAGCTCGGCAAGGAGCGCTATGTGGATCGGTACTATGATAAGAAGAAGGGACATCCCCGCCGTGTGAATTCCGTGATCATCGATAAAACCAATCCCAAGGGGAAAAACTATCTCATCATGAACAAGGCGGAGGGAGAGACGGCCGACAAGATCATCCAAAGAGCCAGGGCTTCCAGAAAAAGCGCGCTGGATGCGTTTAAGAACGAGAACAAGCTCGTTGCGGAACCTTTCGTGGTGAATGTGTCAAATGTCGGATCGTTTTGGAGCAGAAGGAAAAATATGTTCATACAGATGGCCGTATCCATCCCGGCCGCAAAGCTTCTCAGGGATCTGACCTATGTCTGGATCGAGCAGGCTTTGTTCGGGAATCTGACGGATAAAGAAAATTTCCATCATGGGGACATGCATGCGGGAAATATCATGATCGATCTCAAAAAGGATGAAAGCACGGTCCTTGACTACGGGAATGCGGTTCTTCTGAATTCGAGCCGGATCAACGCGATCCTGAATATGATGACCGCTGTTGTGGTGAACCGGGCGGACTGCTTTGTGGAAAATTTTAATGCGCTGCTGAAGTACTGCAAAGAGGACGAAGCAAAGGCAAAGGAAAAGGTGGGCTATCAGCCCATGACCGAGAAGGAAAAAACGGAATTCAAGAAGAAGCTTGGTGAAGTTTTTGAATTGGGAGATGCCAGAGACACCGGAAAGAAGATCCTGATCGCGCTCAATATGGCGACAGAACTCGGGATCAAACTGCCGAAGGAGATACAGAACTTCTCACAGTGCCAGCAGAGACTGGAGAACACCTTAAACGATATGAAAAATGAGGCGATCCGGCTTTGCGAGAATATCCAGTTTATGGAGAACCTTCCGGTATCGGAAGAGGATCAGGATTCTGTCGACCCTTTGATCCGGCTTCACCAATACAGGAAAAAGAAGAAAGTTTCCGACATCGGAGAAGAAATAGATCATATTGGGACGTTTCTGAAACAATATGAGCTTTTGGATTTTCTGGAAATAATTAGTAAAATGAAAGAGATCGAAAGTCAGGAGATGGCTGAAAAGTTCATGGAAACGGTTTTCCCGGAGTATGCGACTTTGACGGCAGATTATAAGCCGGAGGAAATGATGAAAGCCGCTGACCGGCTTCTTAATGCCTTCGAACCGGTGTATGAGATTCAGAAAACGGGAAAAGAGGTACCGAAGGATCTTCGGGACGAACTCAGGAAAGTACAAAAAGAGATTTCCGTGATCATTTTCGGAGAGCAGGTTTTTTATTCCATGACGAAGGGTCTGGATCTCGACAGAGCGCTGGGAAAACTCTGGAGTGAGGGCAAAACAGACAGGGGCGCCTTTGATCTTTTGTACCATCTTCTGAAATACCGTATTCCGGCGGTTATGGAACTGGGGGACAAAGCCATGGAGCTTGGCAGTATCCGTACGAAGATCCGCGAAGGAAGCCTGAAGGACCGCGATGTGGAGGATAATGCACTCAAGGCTGCGAATCGTGCGCTGGGTAAGGCAATGGATGAGACGGATATGGAAAATCCTGCGGCTTTTGAATTCTTAACGAAGCTGCACACCCTGGACAGGAAGGAGTTCGAACGACAGACAGCGCGGATGAACGAGCGGACAACAGGTCTGGCGAAGGGATATAAAGCCGTTCGGAAAGCGGAAGAAGAGCTTCTGACGGCAAAGGGAAAAGGGGATTCGAAGGCGATCGAAGAATGCAGGAGAAAACTGGAGCATGCGGAGAACGAATATGTCAAAGATACTATGCTCTTTAATCACGACGAAATTTCGGGTGTTTTCAACAGCTTCCAGGAAAATCTAAGCACAGAGGATCTTAAGAACGACAGGGAAATGCAGGATTTCACTGAGGTCATGGGGGATGTCTGCGGGGACAAGTTCGTCCGGGCCGGGCTCAAGCTGGACTGGGCATTAAATATCGAACTGGCTTCCCTGCAGTCCCTTCAAAAACTGGAAGAGAAAATGATCGCAGCCCAGGAGCTTGCACTGAGAAAAGGGGATCCGAAATCTCTGGAAAAAGCCAGAGAGATCCAGGAAGAATTCAAAAAAGAAGTGGCAAAACGGGAAGCAGAGAAAAAGCAGAAACTGGAGGAACTGGCGAAGAAGGCAGAGGAAGCGCAAAAGAAAGAAGAGGAAAAGAAACAGAAAGAGCTTGCGAAGCAACTGAAGAAAGCCGAGGAAGCAAAAAAGAAAGAAGCGGCGAGAAAGAAGAAAGAGGAGGCTAAGAAGAAAAAGAAGTGATGAGCAGATTCATAAAGATCGATCATCTTGCAGGAGATGAGAGAACAGCATATTTCAAGGATCTTTTTCCGGAAAAGCTGCTTAAAAATAAGCGCTGCCGGCTGATCGGCGCTATGGATCAGGACGGGATCCCGGAAGGCGTGGTTTTGTTTTCGCTGAACGGCCAGACAGCGGAGCTTCTTCATATCGAGGTGTATCCTGAACTAAGAAGACAGGGGATCGGGACAGCCCTGATCAAAACACTGCTCCGGTATCTTTCCATGGCCAAGCTTCCCTTTATGCTGCAGGCGGTCTACGCTGTGGACGAAGAGGACGGAGCAGAAGCCGACGCTTTCTTCCGAAGCATGCCGGACTTTACCGTAGTAAGCGGTGGAAAGTACTATACTGTGAAGCCGGATACGATCAAAAATCCTTCCCGGTTTGACTTCGTGTTTCAGTATGAATGCGACGTGACGATGTATTCCGGACTTTCGAAGGCGGAAAAAAGCAGCCTTCTCAATGATCTGAAGGAAAGAAAGGCAAGTGCTCTGCTTCCGAAGAAGGGCGAAAAGGTGATAGAAGATCTTTCCCTGTGCCATCTGGAGAACGGCCACTGCACCGCCTGTGTGATATTCCGTGAGTCTGATATTCCGGATACGATCACCCTTTCCTTTCTGATGTCAAAGCCGCATAAAGAGGATCATCTGGCGGGTGTATTGCATGAGGTGATCAAAAGGTTCCGGGCGTCGTATATGAAGAAGAACATTACATTCAATGTGGTAAATCAGGATTCGGAGCTTGTGGCAAAGCGGTTTTTCCTGAGTGATATGAAGACGACGGAGATCTGGACAGCTGTCAGTTTCGGAGAGGTGTAGAAAGAAAGGAATGTATTATGTCAATTTTTCATGAGAAAAACGTAATTAACGACGTCATCTCCACTACACAGAAGGAGAAGGAGCCGGAACAAAGGAAGAAAAATAAGAATGTGATCAACAGCGTCCCGAAGAAGAAAGACATTGGTCTTATGCGGAAGAGATCCACGGAGCAGGCGGCCTGGGACGAACGCTATTTTCATGAAAACGGCATGACATACCGGCTTGTTCCATTGACGGGCGGCGGATATAAGCCGGTCTTTACGGTCGGGGACAGTGACGATGCTATGAAACTGCATAAGGAGGACGAGGTGGAGTACGGCTTTACCTCAGCCATGCTGGAAGAAATTTCTCCGGCGTTTCTGGCAGAGAAGTGGAAGGGAAAGGTGGCCGATAAGCCGGATGGCTATATCCCCACCACGGAAGAACTCGGCGGGATCCGGCAGGCCTATCTGATGGAGACCTTATCTCCGAAAGAACGCCGGGAATATTATGAAAGCCTGCACAACAATGCGGAAACCGGCGCAACCTACCAGCTGATAAAGAAAATGGGATTATGGGAGATCTATCATCTTCTGGATCTGACAAACGCATATCACACTTATCAGCTTCACAAGGATGAATACCGCCAGTTTGAACTGGAAAACCGCGCTCTCAGGAAGGAGGTAAAGCAGAAAACGATCCTTCCCTCCGGTTCTTATGGCTATGAGAGACAGGAAGGCGCAAACTGCTATGGCTGCGCTGGTTCGAAGATCGTCAATCATCTTGCGAAGACAAATCTCCTGAATCAGTTTAAGGTCCGGAGCTTTAAGCCGCGTTATTTAAGCAGAGAGGAGTTTCTTGCACAGGGCGTCGATTACGATTATGATGCAAGCAAGCGCGAGGTGGAAGAATTTGCAGGGTACGATAAGTCCCGTTACGGGAACTTTTTCGCTGTTTCCGATGTGCTTTTCGATAAACAGAAGTATGGCGGCCTGGGTCGGCGGGATATTGCCATTCATAAATGCACCTTCAGCCTGGATGTAGCAAAGAGCCCGAATGCTAAGGCGAATATGATCGAAGCGATGAAGGAAAAGCTTCACCGTGTCTTAAAAACGGGGGAACCGGTATCCTTCTTTTCCAAGGGGCACTATGTCACCATCGTCGGTCTTTCCAATAAGCAGATCACTTATCTGGATTCCATGTCTTCAAAGGCGGAAAAACCGATCACAAAGGATTTCAGAAAATTTCTGGATGAGATCGGAGGATATCCGGGTCTTTCTACAACGGAGCTGACCTGGGCGACAAAGATCACCCCTGCGTCACTAAAATCCCTCAAAGATGAATACGGCGGCATCGGGATCGATGAAAAGACCGGCGAGGCGGTGCGAACCAACAGTGTGCAGGAATTTGACGATGTGGCGCACCGCGTGGGGATCGCGATCCGGAAGACCCAGGCGAAGATAGAAGAAGGGGGGAATGAGGATATTTCCCACTATATGACGGAGTCTGTCTGTTTCCACCGCGGCGCGTTTATGACAGAGAAGCAGTTTGAGCAGTGGGAAGAGCGGGATGACGTGGCGTGGGAAGCTGCGCAGAAAGAGGAACAGCAGAAAGCAAAGCAGCCGAAGAAACTGCAGAAGGAAGAAGAACAGCCGAAGGAAGAACAGAAAGAAAAAGAGCAGCCAAAGGAACAGCAGAAAGAAAAAGAAGAACCGAAAGAACAGGAGAAGAAAGAAGAGCCAAAGAAACAGGAGAAGAAAGAAGAGAAGAAGGAAGAGCCGAAAGAACTGCAGATTCTGGATCTGAGCGCATATCGATATCCCGCGAAGAAAAAGCCGGAAAAAAAATATGAGGAGAGTCTGAAGAAGGCATCCGAGAAAGCCAAAGAGGAATTAAAGATGCGCCTTTCTGCGGGGATCCCTGCTTTCACGCGGATTTTTAAAAAGACCTCTGTATCCAGAGAGCTCTTTAAAAACTATGCAGAAAAATACAGCGATCTGGAAAAATATACGCAGGCACGACGCGAAGAGGAGATGAAGACACCGAAAACGGAGCTCTTCGAGAAGAACCGTTTTGCGCTTGAGATGATTAAGAAATCGAACCGGGCAAAGGACAGGATGGCAAAAGCCCGGCGGAAGATCCGGTTCGACCTCAAGACCGGTCTTTCCGAGGAACGGTTTAAGGCGCTTTCCGCTTTCTTCTCGGAAAATGACGAAGAGAACAGTCTTCTGGTAAAAAGCCTGTCCACAGAAGGCGATTCCTTCGCATTTTCTGCGGTGACCTCCCGTTTCCTCTCCATAAACACGGAGAACCTGGATCTTACGGATGACAAAGCGCTCTCAGCGCACGCGGAGAAACTCGAAGAGATCAGTCTGAAGGTGCAGGGCATAAAGAAGCTTTTAGATACGGATCGCAGCTTTGTGAAGGAGCTGAGGGATCAGATCATCAGCGCCCCCGGAGAAAAGAACCAGGAAACTCTCTATGACCGGGTGATGAAACAGATGGACCGGCTCGGCAGGATATCCGATCATTACCGCATCCGGAAACTTGTCATGACGGATGGGTATTATCTTTCCCATTACAACAAAGAGATCGGACTGAAGGTGGAGAAAGGAAAAAACCGAAACTTAGAGCATGTGACTCTGTCAAAGCTTCTGGCAAAAAGCAGGGATACATTGGAAAAGCTGGAAGGTCTGATGACCGGAAAGGAACTGGAGCATTGGAGGACCTCCGGCTCTTCGGAGACCATCGAGGCTCTCGAAGAGGAACATAAGACCAGGGCTTACGCCGATGGGAGACTTGATCTTACGCTTGTTACAAAGGAGTCGATGCAGTCGCTTCTTACGGAGATCCGGAAATTCAAAAGCGAGCATCCGAACACCCTTCTCACAGCGGCAGGAATTGATACCGAAGCATTGACAAAAGGTTATTCAGACCGGTTTAAGAAGCTGATCCGTCAGATCCAGTCCAAAGGCAATTTAGATGCAATGAAAAAGACGTTTTTTGACGAAATGCTGCTCGGCGCCTTCGATAAACTGGTAGATTTAGCAGCTCCTAAGGGCGAAGAGAGCCGATTGAATAAAACGGATGACAAAATACCGTTCAAAAATCCCTTCACGGGGGAAAGCTTTTCCTATGGTTCCAGTCTGACGCGTGACTATGGCTATTTCATCCAGGCCGGCGCGAGTCAGATGATGAGTGAAGAAGAGATCCTGGAGCTATTTGAAGATTTTTGCGTGGCAAACTGGAAGGATGTGGATTATTCCGATCCCGAGCAGGCAGCCGCTGCACAGGATCTTTATCTCAGAAGCTATGCGAAGATCTACGCGGCCTTTGCCAATGAGGAGAAGCGGAACGTGCGGACCTATGGCATGATCCCCACGCAGCTTCCGCCGATAGCGCTCACAGTAGCATCAAACGGCAATACCCTTATTTCGCATCGACTTCTGATCGCAAATGCTATGCTGGATATGCCGAAAACAGATGTGGTAACGCGTGACGGTAAAAAGATCCCGATCCTGGAGTATCTGGTACAAAAAGGCTATCTTTCCAGGGAATTTGTGGCAGACCGGGAACAGACGACGGATCTTACCGGCGGGATCAATATGGTGATGGGAAATACGACGTCCCATTATGATCTGTTTTTTGGACTTGATCAGGGACCGTTGGAATACCAGTTCGAATCTGTGGTGAGTACAGAGTTCGCTGATCAGAACAACACCCACCGCGGGGAGAAAAACACGCCCGAACTGTCCGAAAAGGAGGAACGGAAGATCTGGACCTTATGCAATGAGGCTGCAGCTCATGCCGGAATGGCGGAGCAGGGGAAATTACAACACGAATCCTATCTCCGCGCGATCAATGCGAAGAAGCAGCATACCCGTCACATGGCGAAGCTGAACCGTTTTATCGACAATCTTGCCGACATGGATACCTCCGGGCATTCCAATGCATATAAGGTTTTTCACAGAAATTTATTAGCACTTTTTGACTGTCATTCGACGATCATAAAAAAAAGTCCGGCCGATGGAAAGAATCTGGATCCGGAGAGCATGATCGATCTTCGAAGAGCCTATGAAAAAACCATACGCACCGCAAAGCAGTATCTTAGGCCTAAGAACCGCTCCCATCGAAACGCTATCTACCGGAGACGCTATGACATCGTAGAGGAACTGATCCAGACGTTGGAAGTAGACTATAAATTCCTGGGAGAAAAGAGCCCGGACAAAAGCTGGAGCCTGGAGGAGGCGCTGGAGGAAAGCCGCGCGATGGTGGTCGACATTTCCAAAGAAAAGCTTGCAGAAGTGGGCGGAGCCTTAAACAAACGGAAAGTCATTCCCGAAGATATTGACGGGAAGAAGCGCTACTGGGTCTTTACGGATGAAAATGCGGTCACGGATAAAAACAGGAAGAAGCTCTACGGCACAGAGAGAAAACATGTGCTTATGTACGAAAAATACGGGATCCCGCAGGGAGCGAACCTCAACAAGCGGAACGTTGCCATGTCTATTATGGCAAAAGAGCTGGATACAGAGAAAAACATCGCAAAATCCGTGATCGCCAGGGTTGAACTCACAAAGGGAATGAATTCGGACTACCGGAAAGGTACCATGATGGAGTATATCAACGGCATAAAGATCAGGAATCTGAAGGAGGGGATCTTAAACGGGGAATTCATTGTGGATAATGAGTCTTCGATCATAGAGCAGCTTTCCGATATCCAGGTTACGGATTATCTTTGCGGGAATGTAGACCGGCATATGGGGAATATGATGTTTGAGATGGAGGAGACCGGGAAAGTAAACAAGACCACAAAAGTTCCCATCCGCAGGATCAAAAGGATCGTCGGAGTCGATCATGATCTTTCCTTTGGTACCATGCTGGCAAAGAATCTCAAACGCCACACGAAAAAAATGAGCATTCCCGAGACCATGCAGCTCATCAGCCGCAAAACGGCAGACCGCGTGCTTGCACTGCAGAAGGAACCCCTGTTTCTGATGCTGGGAAGTACTGTGACGGAGGCGGAAAAAGAGGCCATGTGGACGAGGGTGGAGAACCTTCAGATCGCGCTCATGAACGCCTCGTCCAAAACAACCCAAAAGGGACTTTCCATCGTGGACAGCTTCCGTGAATATACCGTAAGGGATCTTGCCGGGGCGAATCTGGAGGGAGGCAATATCTATCGTCTGTTCTGTGTGGAAACGGATCAGCTGGGTCAAAAGGGAAAGCTCCCGGATAAGGAGGCTGTTCCTCACCGGCTGAACGCGAAGGAAGTACGTCTGGACATCACAGCGTCAAAAATCTATGAAGATGAAGAAGGAGACGAGTGGGCCACGCTGGATGCCATTCAGCTGTATCACGAAGAGATGCAGAAGTCTGAAAAAAGTCTTCGGAACATGACACGTGATCCAAAGAAACTGCTCCGCTTCCGGGAGAAGCTTCTGAATGCGTCACAAGAGTTTGACAGGAATGTCGGAACGCTCTTTGACTATCAGAGTACGATCAAGAATTACGGCGGCGCAAAAGCGCTCCAGGAACGGGCGGATCTCTTTTCGAACGACTATGCGAGAGAACATGGCGTAAACAGTATCCTGGATCTGTTTTTCATCGACGGGAAGCCGGCCGCGGAAGCCCTGCCGCAGATTGACAGGATCATGACGGTATTCGAGCCTGAAATGACATCAGAAGAGACCAGGCTTGCTTACCGTGATATGGTGGCGAAGGCCTGTATCATGGGCTGCCTCGTCTCGGGAACAAAGCAGATTACGATCGCAAATTACCAGAAGGACAAGAACCGGCAGGACGAGTTTGTTATTACGGATCTGGATGTGTATATCCATGAAGAGTATCCAAGAGAACTGATATCGACCACCCTCGCGGGTTCAAAGGACAGCGTGAAGCGGATTGAGAAAAATCGCAAAACCCGGGAAGAGCGTTTCAAACAGATCTGGGGGATCATAAGGATACGGGAAAATGAGGCACTGGCAAAAAAGAACGCTATGTGACAGGAAATCCTAAGGAGGACTGGCTATGGGAGATGTAAGGATTGAGACCGAAAACAGGAAGAGATCAGGCGCACCAAATCCTTTGAGGTGAAAAAGTCCGGACTATCCATGGAGGAAGAGGTCTTTGCTGAGAAAAAAAACGTCCTTATGGGGAAGGAAGAGGATCAGGGAAAGGCTAAGATCAGGCGGTCTGTAACGCAAAGAAGCAAGATGCTGGACGAGCTGAAGAGCAATGCCCTGATGCTGCCCCATTATATCCCGGAGAACAAAGCGAAAGGAAAGGCGCTCTCGAAGGAAGAAAAGGCGGCTGCCGAAATGGAAGCCTTCCACAGATCTCTGGAGCAGGAAGAACTAAGCATTTTCGGGGAAGAAGGAATTGGAGAGATCGACAGAAGGCGGTATGCCGACTTAAATGAATCCAAAAAGAATAAGCGAATAAATGCTGCCATAAGCCGGCTGAAAAACGCCGATCAGATCCGCGCAGCGGAAGAGCGGATGGGGAATGCGCCCTGGGAACATGTCGACATCGACAAAGAGCGGTTCCTGAAGGAAGTCAGAGGGTTTATGATCCTCACAGAGAAACCTTTCTGGATGGATACGGATAAGAACTTTGCCCACAATCTGGAGAAGAATTATGAGCTCTGCAAAACCGCATGGAGGATGAAAAAGTGGGTCAGTGATGCGGTGGCGGGCGGTTATTTCCCGAAGAATATCAGTCTCCCTGTGATTGAGGCGAAGATCGCAGGGCTCCTTGAAGTGAAAGAGTATCTGGATGTCCAGAAGGAGCTGATGAAGAATCCTTACTACCAGTACATGGCAAAGGAGGATGTTTCCTATAACGACCAGCAGATCGAGAGGATGAAAAACGCGACGGGAAACCAGACCTTAAAGGAGTATCTGACGAACGTACAGAAACTCCGCGGGCTTTCCTTTGTGCGGAAGCAGGGTATGAGTTCCATCCGAAAGAAAGCCGATGCCGAGGGAAAGCGCCAGACCAGTATCCTTAAAAGCCGGGAAGAAAAGCGGCAGCTGATCAGGACGTTTTCCGAAGAAGCTCTTGATATAAAGGGAAATATGCGGTTCCGTGACAGGGAGTATGATAAAAAGTTCACGCCGGAGGCTTTTGAAACGGCTCGTGAATACTTCAAGAATCTGAACGTGAAGGACCTGCATTTTAAGAGTATGCGGGATATTGCGGAACATTTTAAGGAGAATACCCGTCTTTTTGATGAAGTCAGGGAGTTTGAGCATCTTCTGTTTGTTGCGGTGCAGAGAAACCTTGCGCCGCCGGATGATGAGATGATAAAGCTCCGCGCAAAGATCAAAGCCTTTAAAAGCGCGGAATATATGATGGTCAACATCCAGAAAAATATCCTGCAGAAATCGGATCGTTTCGTAAAAGATATGACGGACCGGGAGTTTCTTCTGGACTGCCAGAGCTTTGTGAAGCTGCAGACGGGACCGGACGAGGCTTATGATATGCCGCTGCCGGGTCAGAATATGGAGTCGTATTACAAAAGCGTTCTGGAGGCCGTAAAGAACGAGCATAAGGATCGGGCAAAGGCTATAAAACTGGCATACGGCCTCACCCATCCCGTCAAACAGGAAGAAGAGGGAGAAGTAACATTCAGCCTCGGTGAGATCCCGGGAGAAGAGCTGACGAGACGTTCGGAGGATTATGAGAAGAATGCTTTCATCAGCGAGTATATCTCCGATCTGGAGTGCTATACCATGGTGGGCTACGGGTCAAGAGCCCAGAGCTTTGCGGAAGTTTACGGAAAGCGTAAAGGAAAGAATCTGACGGAGATCAAAGGCCGGGTTCTCGGCCGCTATATCCTTGGCATGCCTTCTCATGAGCTTCAGGCGGTGATCGATGCGTCAGAGCTTGGAACCGATCAGGAGAAGGAAACGCTTTGGAGAAAGATCTTCCAGGAAGCGAAAGCACAGAATATCACGGAGCTGGATTCGGATGATCCGAAAGTCCTGATGAACAATATGGCCTATAAGAGCAGGATCTCCGGGTTTTATTCCAATATGGCCGGAAGCACGGCTGTTCTGCCAAAAATGATTCCGGATGAAACAATACGAAAAGAGGCGCAGGTTCTTTACGCCGTTGGCACCGGTCATGCCCAGAAATACGGGGCTTTTTGCCAGGGACTGCGGTATAAATGGCTGAAATCCGTTCCGTTATCGGATCTGCTTTCTCTGGACGCGAACCTTCTGCACGAATTCCGGGAACAGAAAAGTGATGAATCGGATGCGGATGAAAAGTCCCGGATCCTGGTTGGAGAAAGGGTCATCACAAAGAACGCAGAAGAGACATACGGTCTGACAGTTGCTTTAGGGAAACCATATATTATCAAGTCTGCGAAAAAACCGCACGGAAAACAGGGAAAAACCAGGGTAAACGATGAGAATACGGCATCCATATCCTGGTATGAGTCACGGAAAGCACTTGGTCTTATCAAAGATACCACGAAAGAAGAGCTGGAAGCGATTCAATCCTTTTATGCAGACAACGAAATCCCGGAAGAAGAGCCGGAGGTCATTCGAAAGGACAAACAATCCCAGGAGAAGATCAGGTCACTGGAAGAGACCTTCAAGACGTTGATGTCCTTTGATCTTGCGCGTTTTACCTATCGATCCTTTAAAGATATCGCGGATTCGTCGGCCAAGGGCAAAGAACGGTTCCTGCAATGTGCAGAGATATCGAATCTGGCCAGGAGGATCCCGGATCTTTGTGCGCAATACGAAAATCTAAAGACAGGCGTTCTTCTGAAGGGAGAACTGAAGTTTCGCCTGAACGAGGAGCACTTAAAGGAGATCAAAGCCAGAGCGAGTGCGATCACCCAGGCGGGAGCGTTCTTCGACAAACCTTTCCGACGGATCATCTTTTCTCCTGCGCTGGATGACACCGGGCTTTCCCTGGATGAGATCCTGCATCTTACCGAGGCTGAGATCCGTGAAAAGAAAGCGGCGGCAGGAGACGATGCGGATGCGTCAAACCTCTGGGAAGATGTTCTTGCTGTGACAAGAACCCTTCAGGGATTTGACCTGAATATGGATCTTAAGTACTTTATCCCTGCGAGACGCTTTGATAACGGATGCTTTGGGGAGTCTGCGGAAAAAGAGATTCAGAATATCCTGAACGATACGCCACGGGTTCTGGAGGGCATAGAGATCGGTGCAAAGAGCTTCAAACCCGAATCGGAAGAGGCGTTTCTCGGGCAGTTTGCCAAAGTTTCGAAAGAACAGAAGAAAACGGTGACGGAAAGAGAAGGACGGCTTCAGGATCCCCAGTCCCGCCTTGCCAAAAAGAAGGCTGTCGCCGAAAGGTTAAAAAAAGCACAGGAGGAGGCGATCGACTTCAGGATCCGGGCCCGCCGGAAGATCTCTCATCGGATCCGTATGGCCGTTGGGGAAGAATCGTTACAGCATCTGTCCGCATTTCTTTCCGGAGACAGGGACGCGGATGAGAAGATGCTTCTGGAATACGCTGATCCGAAGAAACGGTTTTCGCTCCTTGATCGGATGATACAGACCATGCTTGAGGCCACGGAGCAATATCAGATCCGAAATGATGAGGAGTTTGCCAGAAAAACAAAGGATCTGGAAAAACTCAGCGCGAAAGCGCGCGCTCTGGATGCGCTTTTAAAAGAAAATCCGGATTATGCGGACAGACTTCGGGTTCGAGCCGATGCGGGAAGCGAAAGTGATCTTTCCATTGTGACGGATCTTCTGGAAGAGCAGCTTGCCATTTCGGATTATTACAGAGCCCGTACCCTTTTGCTCACGGATCCGTATTACATCAGTCATTACAACAGCGAACTTTCCGTAAACCATGATGAGAAGTCCTCTGAGGAAGAGCGTCATGTCTCGGATCTGATCCGCCTTACGGCGGAATGCAGAGTGCGTCTCGGGAAGACGAAGATGTTAAACCGGTCTGACCGGGGAATGGACCTGGTTCTTACAAAGATGGAAGAGGAATCCCGCCGGAGAGCTTATCTCTTTGGAAAGGCGGATCTGAAGAAGGCGGATGTTTCCTGTGCGAAAAAGGCAGATGATGAGATCAGAAGGTATCTGGCAAAGCTTTTGGAGGGAATCGATCACCCTGCGGATTATCACATAGATGACCTGGCTCAAACGATCGGAGACAGCGACGAGGAACATCCCTTCCCGGAGGCAGTTCCGCTTGAAACCGATGCCGTGAAAAATTATATTGCCATGATCCGTGCATACAGACGGATCAACAGCAAAGGGGAAAAGAACGCAACGTCTTTGTTTGATGAAAAACAGAAAAAGATGTATGACGCACTGGCTCCGATCTTTCGAAGTATAGGCAGTTTTACCCTGGAGGATCCTGATACAAAGGAGGTATTATCTCTTAACACGCAGCCGGCCCGCCTTGTGATCGCGATCGTTCTGAACTATGGGAAAGATCTTCCGATCGAGGAGGCTGTTGAGATCGTCGAGGGCTTCTCAGTGGGAAAGAGTAAGGATCTGAACTTAAAGGATCCCGAAGCCTTTGCCTATGCAAAAAGAAGGTGGCTTGACAGCGCGAGGAGGCTGTTTTATCTGGAATACAATGCCGTAAAACGGTTTGAAAGCACTTACGGAACCCTGCCGGATCAGCTTCCCGCCGGAAGCTTCCTGCATTCTCTCGGCGCATCCAGACAACTTCTGTTTGCCCGGATGAACTTTGGCCAGGATACGGAGGAAATGATCAGCTATCAAACCTGCAAGACGAAAGACGAGAATCTTTCGCTGGGCGAATATCTGGCAAAGAACGGACTGATCAAGGAGGATGAGCTTTCGGACTGCATCCGTCTGAACGGCGGCTTTTACAATCTGGTGAGCAACGTATACGCGGAATGCCACAGCAAGGCGCTCCCCTCTGCAACCGGAATCGGGATGGGAGAGCAGGATACGTATTACCAGAATACCTATGACTTTATGATCCAGCAGATGGAAACACGGGGCAAGTACAGATTAAAGGGTCCTTCTCTTTCCCGGGGCGCAGAGAGGAAAGCCTGGAGGGAGGCGCTTTCGGAAGGGACACCTCTTATGCACGGAGGATCGTCGATCACTGACTTTAAGAAGAAAAAGCTGGGTCTCTGTTCGGATGAGGAAAAGAGCTCTATAAAGGAACGGCGGAAGAATGAAGCGGATCTGATCCGTCGTTATGAGGAGACCGTGAAGGCGCGCGTACATACGCTGACACAGGATGTGATGCAGAAGATGGGAGAGCAGGCGGATGAGCAGCTGATCCGTACTCTGATCATGTTCCACCCTGCCATGATGAACCAAATTCCGACGGATCAGATCCCGGAAAAGGAAACGGAAGAGTTTATTTCCCTGGTGAAAGACTTTGCCGAAACCGAAAAGAAAGCATCGGTATATCAGCGGATGGCTGAACGCATGAGCGATTTTGTGTCCCACGTGATCTGTCCGGAAAAAATGGTGAATGCGGACACGCTGATCGATGAGGAAACGTATGGGGTAAGAAATGAGGAGATCCGGTATTCGTCGGTGCTGATGAAAACCATTGTTCAGGAACGGCGGGTACAGGCAATGCAGTCCCTGTTCATGGCGGAAAAGGACAAATCCGTTATTCAAAAGAAAACCTGGGATTCCTTCCGGACTAGTCAGAAGGAAGTGCTCTCCAACAGCATGATCAAGGCTTATAAGACCAGCAGGTCTTATCTTCTGCTCCGGGATATCGGAAACCGGGAGGATTCCATGCCCGCATTTGAGTTCGCCGAAGTGGAACGGATCCTCGCTGCGATGGCAGATGTAAAAAAGATCGATCTGGATGGCGGGGAATTCACGGATTACCGGCGTGGACTTATCAAAAGGCTCTACGGCATCGAAGTGTTGAAGACCTCCGATATCTTTGGAACAAAGGAGGATGCAAAGCAGGCGGAAAGAGAGAAGCAAAAAGTGATGCAGGGGCAGCAGGGGGAACAGCAGGATGAGGATCTTCCCGCACTTCCTTTGCATGTGGCCGAAACGAACCTTGGCGTACAGGATTATGAGCAGCAGGATACGAGTAACTGCTGGGCTGTCTCCGGCGCTCTCCTCTTAAACACCTTTCTGGGCTTACGGAAAGGCGAAGTGGGAGCCATCGATCAGTATGCTGTCCGGGGTTACGATCCCTCGGAAGAGGAGATCAAATCCTACCAGGAAGTGGCAGCAATGAACTTCGGTATCCCAAAGGCGGAATATGATCTTCACGTGAGGGATATGAGAAGGTACATGGGTGCGCGAAAGCATACGGTTGGAAGCATCTACGAGGCTGCCGATTTCTTTGTGAAGAACCACCGGGATATGGCAGTGCGAAGGATGGCCTTAACCCTTCCTTCCCTTAAGAGGAACATAGGAGACAGACAGTTTATTGAAAAGACCGAGGCAGAAAAGAAGAGGGACCGGCTCATCTTTCAGAATCAGAAGATCGCATTCTTAAACCAGGTAAATGAAGTGATTGGAACCGGAAATCCCGTGGCTCTTCTGAACACAAAAGCCAATCATTATGTCACGATCACGAAGATCAACGGGGAAATGCTGACCGTCCTGGATTCCTCCGGCTTAAAGGAAGAGACAAAGCATATCGACGACCTCCTGTACACGACGGATACCGGGAACGTGATCGAGATTACATGGTTTTCGGCGCTGAAAACTCCGCAGGAAGAGATGGCAGAGCAGCCGAACCTTACGTACAGCGAGGAAGAGGGCTTCGGCATACGGGAGAATACGCTGGAAAATGCCTTAAATCCCATGTGGAAGGAGGGCTTTGCGGTATCAAAGAAAGATGACGCTCTGGGGATCACAAGATCCGCCTACATTCCGTATAAGGAATCTCCGGTTCATGCAGAGAAGCTCGAGAAGGATGCTCTCAAGAAATATAATGAAGATTTTAAAAATGACAGAACCCGGATGGATCAAAGGCTTACCACCTACGTCGATTCTTACGAAAAGGGTCAGTGGGAAAAGGAGCATGAGCCGGTGGGTGTGAGCAGGCTTACCTATGCGGGAAGGCTCGTTTCCGACATGTCGTATTTTAAAGAGAAGGAGGAAGAAGAAGCTTTTGAAACCTATGATGCTTTCATGATCCGCCCCGAGAGCCTCACGAAAGAAGAGAAGAGAAAACGGACAAGGGAGTATGAGAACTTTTTTGAAACCCTGCTTTCCTTTGATCTGAAGAAATTCGAGTTTGCCGACCCAAAGGAGCTTCTGAACAAAGCAAACAAAGACGTCCGGATGCTGGGACAGATGATGAATGCGCTGCCGGAGAATATCTTTGACGACTATCTGGAAATGGGAAATGACCCGGACGCTTTGTGCTCCCTGGAGGCCGATGATCTGAAGGAGATCCGGGCCAGATGGGCTCTGGTAAAGGGAATCCAGGCATGGTACACTGGTTACCCGCTCCTGATGGAGAATCCAGAGGCAGCTTCTTTTGATATCAAAGAACTCTTAAATCTACCGGAAACAGATTTTCTGGTATTGGCAAAAAAAGCATCCCCCGAAGTGGCATCAGCATTGACGGGGCTTGTCGGCATACGAGCCGCTGCCGAATACGGCATGGAACCTGGAGCAGACATTCATAAGCTCCTTCAAAAAGAACGAAAAAAATACGGCCTTGGGCAGGAAGACAAGAGAGAGGAGATCCTGAAAAAGCTCCGGAGCCGGAGTGCCAGGGAAAAGGAGATCCTGCAGAAGGAAGCGGAGGAGTATCCGCAGCAAAAAAGCCAGGCCGAGGAGCTGACCTATGAGAGCAATGTGCTTCGGGACTATGTAAGTGAGGCGGATTTCAAAAAATACGGCGGGGTGTCACGGCATAAGGTTCTGCCGAAGGATGAAGCCATACAGATCGAGAGAAAAAGCGAAGGCTTTATCGTGGCGGTGCCATACGGTGACGGGAAACTGATGGAACTTCGTCCTTCTGTGCCGGAGCAGCTTAGGATCGGAGGAAAGCAGATTCCCTTCCGGAGAACCTATAATTATATCATGAAGGCGATCCATGCCTCCTTCTTCGATGAAGAGGACAAGCTGAAGGAGGATGCGGATAAGATCGCAAGTGATCTGGAGCTGATCTTCCGATGCACCGGAGTATTCAAGTACGAATACGATGAAAAAACCGCGCATGAGACCGCGGAGCGACTTATCCTGCCGGAGCTTTGCAAATTCGTGTCGAAAAAAGAAGCGAAGAAGATCATCTCGGACTGGGAGCTGGTACAGAAACAATCAAAAACTCCCGTACTCTATGATAATGAACTGGAGATGTCGCGGTTCCTGCTCAGAATAAAACGCGGTCTCAAAGAGGATCCGAAGGAATGGGAAGATCTGGCTGTGACCATGGGAGCTGACAGGAAAGATGCGGCCGAGGCGGCGAAAGAAATGAAGGAGGAACTGAAACATACTCTGGATCAGATGCGCGGGATCCGGGATATGGATGCGGACGGTAAGGTGGCGCCTCTGATGAGAACCTGCTCCTCCCATGCGATGTTTGTCCAGGGGATCAAGCTTAACTTCTTAAGCAGGCTGGAGAAGATCTACCGATACCGGTTTGATGTCACGGAGCACCTGAAAGCAAATGCGATCCGTGATCTGAAGAGGATCCTGAAAGATTTCGATGTATTTACGAAGCAGAATACGATGCCGGAAATCCCGGAACTAAGGCAAAAGCTCGAGGAATATCTTGACAAACTGAACAGGAATAAAGACCTTACGAAGGCAGAATGGGATCATTACAAAATGGTCATGACAGGGCGTTATCTGGGCTATGATTTTCATGCTTCCGTCAAGATCTTTGCCGAACAGGATAAAAAGAAGGGAAAGGTGACCTATGTGACCGAGACCTTTGCTCCGAAACCCTGGGAGATTTTTGCTTCGCCTTTTACCATGGACGGCACAGTGGGAGAATATTACGGGGAGGTAAATGACGGAGGTGAAGATGGTGTGATCCCGGAAATGAGTTCAAAAGAGGTTGATAAACTGGTGATGGAAGAATACGATGCGTATGACGGGGAACATGCAAAAGCACAGCAAAGATGCAGGGGCGTCAATGAGGGCATGACAGGATATTACCGGCATACCAGCTTTCTGCTCTCCTCTCGTTCACAGGTCTGGAGGAGGAGGATCCGGGAAGACAGATTTTATTGATAAAGACTGAAAAAAGACGAGGGAGTTTATGAAATGAAAGTGACAAGTATTTTATCAGATAATGTGGATTATTTTAAGGAACTTGCGCCTGAGGGTATTTTGGAGGACAGGAATCTGTTCTGCCTTGGGGCGATCGCAAATGACGGGACGGCCTGCTCTGTTCTGGCGGTTGGCATCTATGAGGGCGCAGCCTATATCGAATGGATCTATACGGCCGAGGCATACCGGCGGAAGCAGGCGGCGAGACTTCTTCTGAAGACGCTGAATACGCTTTTGACAAAGATGAATGAGAAAGTTATTCTGATAAGCTTTTCCGACGATTGCGATCATCTCGAGGAGTTCCTTTATGCAACGGGATTTTTTGTGGATGAGGATCAGGAGAACTATCTGGTGCCGGTCATAGATCTGATCTACAGCGAGAATATGGATCTCCTGCAGGAAAAGCATACACCGGATGACAGGATGACCACTCTTCAGCAGCTTGCCGATCCGGATGCTTTTCATGACTATATTCATCAAAAGGGGATAAGCTTTTTGGAGACAGAAGAGGCTTCCCTTTTGCATAGTCTGATCCGGATGGATGAAAGCGGAAAAATAAACGGCTGCATGCTGATCAGCGAACAGAGCGATGGGAATCTGGTGATCCCTTATTTACTCAGTGATGCTGACGGAGACGGCTTGATCGGATTTTTCCTGGGATTTAAGGCTATGGCGATAAAGCACGCGTGGCTGGAAAAAAACATCATTTTTACTGACAGCTCAGGGGATATGATGAATCTTTTGGAAAAGGTTTTAGGAGAAGAACGCACAATGTATGTCGTCAACGGACAGAAACAGGGGGTCAGGACGATTTAGCTCAGAGGAGGATTATTATGAGCGAACTGGAATCTGAAATCAAAAAACAGGAAGAGATCAAACAGAAAGACACAGTCGAAGTCAAAAAGGATGAGACAGTCTGGAAGAACGAACCTTTTTTGGGGGATCAGATCGAAGCCCCTGCACAGAAGAAAACTATGCGTTCTAAATCCTTCGACAGCAATCTGAAGGTGAAAGAACTGATCGAAATCGCAAGCTTCCTGCCGCACCATATTCCGGAAAAGAAGGCAGATCCCAAAGAGGAGATCCTGACGAAAATGCAGGAGCTCCATCACGTCCTGGATCAAGAGGAAGAAGCTTTTCTGAAAAAATCGAAAAAAAAGGGAGCCCGGGAGGTGAACAGAACCCGGTACGCTGACATCAGCGAGGCAAAGAGAAACAAAAGGGTCAATAATGCCATTAAGCGTCAGGAGGCAGCCGCTAAGATCGTCGAGGTGGAAAACTTAAGGACAAATGCGGTATTTGAACAGTTCGATATCGACAGGGAACGATTCGAAAAGGAGATCCGGGGATTCATGATGATCACCAACGAACCGTTTCGGATGCATGATGACGAGTCTTTCGCGCATAACCTCCAAAAAAATTATGAGCTCTACGAGTACGCAAGCAGGATGAAAAAGTGGGTGGAAGATGCGGTCGATGGCGGATACTTTCCCAAGGACATAAGCCTGCGGAAGACAGAGGCAAAGATCTCCCGTTTTTTTGAGATGAAGGAATATCTGGATATACGGAAGGATCTGATGAAGAATCCTTATTACCAGTACATG
>JAEESA010000001.1 GCA_016286115.1 Lachnospiraceae bacterium | reverse complement strand
TCATTTCTGATCCGATCCATATACGTCAGTATCTTGGACGCGATCCCGGTTTCATAGACCGCTCCGATACTGCTCTTAATAATTTCCATATATCCCTTACTCATCTTTTCCCCCATTCAGCAGCCAATCGATATCTTTCTGCCAGATTATCGGTTCTTCGCCCGGTGATATCTGTTTCTGTTACTCATGTATTCTTTCATGTAACGCGTCAGCTGTCACAGTAACCTTTTCCACTTCCCATCCGCCCTTCGGCAGCGCGATCTCCTTCCGTTCTCCCGGCAGTATCTCGATCCTCTCTTTTCCGATCGCGATCACGGCCGTTTTTTTGCCCATATTCTCGATAAAGAACGGTCTCCCGCCGACCCTGATCCTGGTGAACATCAGCGTATCCCTGATCAGCGAATATCGTATTTCAATGCCAAATCTGCTGTCCCAGATCAGGACGTTCTCATCTGTGTCCGAGCTGCTTTTATAATACGCCTCGCATTTCTCCGGCTTCCCGCCCTCCGGGAAACAGCAAAACCCATGGAACCAGCTTTCGTCATGGTTCTTAACCAAAAGCAATCCCGTCCCCTCCTCTGTTTCCGGAAGGGGCTCTTCATCCTTCTGATACTTTTCCTTCAGTTCCCGGTAGTTTTCCAGCAGATCGGGATACAGATCCTGCTTCTTATAATCCAGACTGGAGAGAGCACAGCGGTAGAACGTATTCTCCGTCTCCACGAAAACAACTCCCTCTTCTTCCCGGATCTCAATCTTTAAGACAGCGGACGTATGGATCTGCGTGCCGTCCGCGATCCGCTTATGCCCTTCCACGACCCCGTTGAGCCGGCCGATCCCTCTTGTTGTTTCTTTGTTTTTGTACAAATGCCAGTGGTATAATGCAGCTTCTTTTTTTTCGGTAGCCGGAGTATCCATGCTTGCGAACAGATCGTCCCAATCCTGATCCGTCATCCCCAAAAAGTTTTTCCCCCCGCCGTCCTTCCGCTCCTTTTCACTCTTCTTCATCAAACGCGCCTCCCTTTCTCCCACACGGATTTTTCTCCAAGATGATCTTCCGGTCAACACTATATCATGGCATCGGACGCAAATTTGCTTTGATCGAGCAGGAGCGCTTTTTTTCCTACCCGATTGCGGGTCGCGTCCGGCTCCCGCCGGAATTTTACCTTACGCGGTCCTGCGCAAAAAAAGAGCTGTTGCACAATCATGCAACAGCCCTTTTCCATCCTATGGATCTGCGATTTTATGACAGCGGCGTCATATTTTCCGGAAGCACATAGAGGACGCGGGCGCCTTCCATCGTGCCGCCGGGAGCGATCACACCCACCAGCTCCACTCTCGTGCCGTCAACAGGATAGTCTTCGCTGTCGACAAGTTCAAAACCGAAACCGACCTTGGAGCCTTCGCCGGCTTCTTCCATGATCGACCAGCTGCCCAGCTTCTCCGCGATCCCGTCGATCTTGACGACCTTGCCGTCATATTCGCCGTACCACATATTCGAAGCGAGTTCGCTCGCCGCATCACTGTCGCCATAAGCGATCTCGATGTCGATGGCGCTGTAGTCCACAGTCGTCGGATCCAGCGCTTCCGCCACAGCCTCTCCTACGGCTTCTCCTACGGCCTCTTCCACCATTGCGTCTTCCACAGCCTCCGCCAAGGCGTTCGTCACTTCTTCCGCTGCCTGCTGCTCCTGTGCCTTTTGATTACCACAGCCCGCAAGGAGCGAGATCGCGGTAACTGTTGTGCCTAACAGTGCTGCAATTTTCCTTTTCATAACTCCATCCTCTCTTTTGATTTTTTTGAGAAATCAATCTCATGTTTTGGTATGATACCACAAAATCAAAATAATGCAACTTTTAAGAAGGATCCCACTCCTTCTCATACTGCATGCCGCCCTTCTGCTTGCAGCGGTACATCAGCTCATCTGCGCGGTTGCAGATCTTTGAAAAGCTCATCTCTTCCTTCACGATCACGGCACCGAGGCTGACAGTGATCTTATGCCCTTTCAGCTCCGGGATCTCGATCGTATCGATCGCTGCCATGAACTTGTCGATCAGGCGTTCACAAAGGGACACATCCTCCACCTCCGCAAGGAAGAAGGCGAACTCATCCCCGCCGAGGCGGATCAGGATATCGGTCTTCCGGAAGGTATTGCGCATGGTTTCCGCCAGCGCGATCAGCACCAGGTCCCCGGTCGCATGCCCGAAGGTATCGTTTACATACTTAAACTTGTTCGCATCAAGGAGGCAGAACAATCCGTGCTGCCCTTCCTGAAGGGCCCTTTCGACACGGCTTTCCCCGCTCCTGCGGTTGCAAAGGCCGGTCATCGAATCGGTTTCGGAAAGCACGAGAAGATTTTCCTCCAGATGCTTTCGATCTGTAATGTCGATGATCGAGAAGATCACGACCGTGTCTCCATTGGACAGGCGCGCCGCTTTAGCGAGATTAAAGAGCTGCACCCTGGTCCCGTCGTCGTGCGTCACCGCTGCTTCGAACGTAATCTCTTCTCCGGTGTTCATCGCCTTGTCTCGGGCCTCTTCGATCCTGGAAAGATCCTCCACGTCAAAGCGGGCGCGGATCTCATCCAGCGTGACCGTCGACTTCTTGTTCGGATCGATCCCGTACAGCTTCAGTGCTGTACCGTTGATCAGCACCACCGTCTTATCCGCGGCGTCAGTGACCAAGGTTCCCGCCGTCTGGGCTTCGAGCATTTCAAGGAAGAGCTGGTACTGGTTCTCCATAACGCCGTGCAGTTCCACGACGGCGTTCGCGATCGTTCCAAACTCATCCTCTCTGGAGCAGTATTTCATGACCTGTTCGTTCTTAGAGTAATCGCTTCGTTTCAGCCGCTCGATCTGGTTATTGATCGCGCGCAGAGGCTTCATCGTGAGCTCGATCAGAATGAAGCAGATCACCACCATGGCGATCGTTACGACTGTTCCTGCAATGGTCAGGCGGTTACGGATGATATCGATCACGGCAAAGACCGCGCTCTCCGAGTCTTCCACGACAAAGATCCAGTTCCGGTCCGGTATGCGGTAGAACACTTCCACACGCCCGTCTCCGGTATAAGTCCAGACGGAGCTGTCCTTCCCCTCGTTTGCGAAATAGCGGACCGCATCCACCTTTTCAGGCTCCTTGCATTCCGTTCCCACATGCGATGCGTCATCATCAAAGATGTAGACGCTGTTATCCGCGTTGAGGAGAGAATACCCGGTCTTTTCCGAATCCTCCGTCAGCGCATTCAGCCGCCTCTCCAGCCCGTCCGTATAGAAGGCCGCTCCGGCAAAGCCGATCGCCTCTCCCTTTTCGTCAAATACCGGCGCGTACACCGGGATCACCATCTTCTTTGTCACCGGCGCGAGCACGATGCCGGTACAAAAAGCATCCCCTTTTTCACGGATCTGATCCTCCAGCGCCTTTGCTGCGTCCGGCTCACGGAAGGTCTGGTCCATCGATTCCGGATTGATATGCGCAAGAACGAAGGTATCCCACTCCGCCGTGTAAAGCCCTTCAATGCTCTCATGCCCTTCCGCGGACTTCAATGTAAATTCCCTTGCCGCTTTAAGCTTCTCCGGGTCGTCCGGATCCTTTAACACATTCCGGATCTCACTCGACAGGCTGTATTCCTCCACGAAATCGCAACACCCTTCGATATAAGTCTCCACCAAAGCCGCCCTATCCTTTGCGATCACGCCCAGATTGTCAAAGGCCTCTTCGCGCAGAAGCCCTGCCATGCCGTAATTTCCGACGAACATCATGACCACCATCGAAAGAACTTCGACGATCCCGATGATGATCGCAATCCGTAAACTGATCCTTCTTTTTCTCTTTTTCATCCTCTCATGCCTCTTCAGGTTTTAAGCCAGACATCCAGATCCACAGGGTCATCGACCCCGGGAATGTTTCCTTCTTCAGAATATTGCCAAAACGCATATCGATACGGCGTCTGCGGTTTATTTTCATAGTCCGCATACCATATCTTTGTATCGCCAAATCTGGAAAGATCCAGCATTTCGGCTTCCCAGACCATGTTGCAGTAGATCATGGGTTCATAGCCCGCCGCGCGGACCGTATCGCAAAACGCGATGCTGTTCCTCGTAAACTGCTCGCCCGGAATATCGTCCGTTCTCGCCTCGCTGTCCTTGATGGACTCCGGATCGAATACGATCGGAAGCGAAAGATAGATCCCGTCCAGTTCCTTCATCACGAGCTCCGCTTCCTCCACGGCTTCCGCCTCGTTGACCGCCTGCGAAAACACATAAACGCCAACCTCCAGTCCCGCGTCCAGCGCCGTCGAAAGGTTCTCATGGAGCTTCGTATCCGTATTGAGCGTCCCTTCTTCCCCGTATCCCCGGAAGGCAGCCCTTATGATCACAAAGTCGATGCCTGCGGCTTTGACCGCCGCATAGTCGATCGTACCGTTGTGTGAGGAAACGTCGATCCCGCGGATAAGCTGCACGTTCGGGTCCTGATAAGAGATCCCTTCTTCGTTATTTGTAAGGAGCGAAATATCAAAATCCGTTTTCGGAACGTCGTTATCCAGATACGCAAAATGCCAGTGTTTTCCGGCGTCAATATAGTAGAAATATTCGCCGTTTTCATCATCCGGCAGCGCGTTCATCTCCGTATACATCCACCGGTATTTTTGTTCCAGGATCCTCTTCACGGACGTATCAAGCCTGTCCTCGGAAAGGCGCCCATCCTGCAGCGCGCTCATTACGCCATCGTGCGCTGCACCCAAGTCTTCCGGCATCAGGAGCATGTCGTTTCCTGCCTGCAAAGCCAGTACTGCTGCCTCTCCCGCCGAATATTTCTGCGTCACCGCTCCCATGTTGAGCGCATCCGTGATCACGATCCCATCATACCCGAGATCCCCTCGAAGGATCCCGTTCGTAAGCGGTTCGGAAAGGCTCGCCGGCGTGTAGTCTCCCGTGATATCCGGACAGGAAATATGGCCGGTCATGATGAATTCGATACCTTCCGCCGCCCCGTTTCGAAACGGCACAAGCGCGCCCTGGCTCAACGTTTCATAAGTCCCTGGCAGAACCGCCATTCCCTCATGGCTGTCCTCCGTCGTTCCGCCGTGTCCGGGGAAATGCTTATAGGTCGGAAGCACGTTATTTTCCCTAAGTTTTTTTGCAAACAGAGATGCATACGCGGATACAAGCGCCGGATCAGAACCAAAGGACCTGGCTCCGATCACCTCGTTTTCCGGGTTCGTAAGCACGTCCGCGCAGGGCGCAAAATCGAGATTAAAACCCAAGCCGTACAGCCCTCTTCCGATCAGGTTCGCTGCTTCCGCAACTGCCTCTTCTCCTTTTGCCGCCACTTCCTGCATAGGGGAAATGTAGGGCGAATCGAATCCTTCTTTTCCGCCGATCCGCTGCACTCTTCCGCCTTCCTCATCCACCGCGAGAAAGAGCGGCAGATCGTTCTCCTTCAGCGCGAACCCCTGCGTGGCCCCGAGCATCGTCTTGACCTGTTTTCTGTCGATCAGATTCGGGCCCATATAAATGATCCCGCCGACCATATGATCCTCTAACGCCTGCCTTGTCGTATCGCCCGCGCGGACCACCGTATCCGTGCCTGTCAACTGCTCCGGTGTCACGATAAACAGCTGCCAGACCTTTTCCTCCGCGCTCATCTCCGAGAGCTTGTCTTCCACGGCCTTTTGGATGATCTTCTCTTCGTCCTCCACCGGTTCAGGCTCCTCTTCTTCCACCGGTTCGATCTGAATTTCCGTCTTTTCCGATTCTGTTTCCGTTTCCTCTATCATAGGCTCCGTTTCGCTCTCCGGCTCCTCCGGAGCTTCCGTTTCTTCCGAAACCGCCGCCTCGATCACAGGCGTCGAACCCTGATCGAGTACGACCTCATTCGCCTTCTTCTCCCCACAAGCGCCGAGCAGCATCACCCCCGCCAGGAGAAGCGGTAATATCGTATTTTTTCTTTTGAACATAGTATGTTAATTTTACTACGTTTTTCGGATAAAGTCGACAAAAAAAGGATCAGGACGTCAAAGGATCCGGCTAAAAAGCCGGATCCGCTAACGAGCAACACAACAAAAATATTAATCGTAATCCTTCAAATACCAGACATACCCGTACGGCAGGAGTTCAACGCGGTCCAGCTTTGCCTTCTTAGCGGAAAATGCGTCCTTAAACTGTTCCCACTCCCCGGTGTAGATGAGCTGCGGGAGGTGGCTGAAATTGAAGAATGCGACCAGCTTTTCGTTCCGGTAGAACCGCCCGATGCCGAGCACATGGTCGTTGCCTGTCGGGATGATCCAGGTGTCGGCCGCCGAGTCGAACGCGCGGTGTTCTTTCCGGATCTTGAGGAACTTTTGGATCCCCTTGTAGATCTTCCCGGGCCGCGTCTTCGCCTTGGTCCTATCCGCCGCCTCCTTCCACGGGAATTTCCCACGATGGAGATACCTGCTGTCATCCCATTTCAGCGGGTCTTCGTGGTAGGTGTAGTCGTTTAACATCCCGACTTCATCCCCGCTGTAAAGCACGGGAATTCCGGACAGGGTCAAAAGGAACGCATGGAGCATGATGTCCAGCTCGATCCCGCGCGCAAGCTTCTCCTCATCCTTTTCATATTCCGCCGCTTCGATCCCGCAGAGCGAGGCCGTGGTGCCGCAAAGCCTCGCGTCTCCAAGCCGCGGGTCATCATTATAGAGCTCTCCCCTTGCTTCGCTCCCGTAAATATATCCGCGGAAATAATCGTTAAGATACTTCTTATGCCCGACTTCATTCAGCCCGAACTGTTTCAGGAAGTTGTAATCGAGGCCCCAGCCGATGTCATCATGGCAGCGAAGGTAATTTAAGAATACATAGTCCTTCGGCAAAGCAAACACGCTCCCGAGCTGGTGTTCCAAAAGCCTTACATCCTGCGTCGCCACGGTATGCCAGGTACTGGCCATTGTCGTCACGTTATATAACATGTGGCACTCAGGTTTTTCCACGGGTCCGAAATACGGCACAACCTCCTTCGGCTCCATCACAACCTCGCCAAGGAGCAGCGTTCCGGGGCACACGATCTCCGCCGCGATCCGCATCATCCGCACCAGCGAATGCACCTGCGGAAGATTGCGGCAGGTGGTTCCGAGCGTCTTCCAGATGTAGGGCGTCGCGTCCAGCCGCACGATATCCACGCCACAGTTGCACAAGTAGAGCATGTTCGCGGTCATATCGTTGAACACGGTCGGATTGCCGTAATTCAGATCCCACTGATAGGGATAGAAGGTGGTCATGACCACTTTTTTCGCTTCATCGCACCAGGTGAAATTCCCGGGCGCCGTCTGCGGAAAGACCTGCGGCACGTACTTTTCGTACTCGTTCGGAATGCTCCAATCATCAAAGAAGAAGTACCGGCTCTGCGCCACGGGATCCCCCTGCTTCGCCTTTATGGCCCACTCATGGTCTTCACTTGTGTGGTTCATCACAAAGTCAAGGCAGATGCTGATATTATCCTTATGGCACTCCTCTGCTAAAAGAGACAGGTCCTTGATATCCCCGAGCTTCGGCTCCACGTTCCTAAAATCAGATACCGCGTAACCGCCGTCGCTCCTGCCCTCCGGGCTCTTTAATAACGGCATCAGGTGCAGGTAATTCACGCCGGTCTCATGGATGTAGGGGAGCTTTTCTTTCACCCCGTTTAAGGTCCCCGCAAAGCAGTCCACATACATCAGCATGCCAAGGCGCTGGTTGTCCTTATACCACCGCTCATCCGCCGTCCTTTTTTTATCCCAGCGTTTCAGGCTCGCGCTCCTTTTTTTATAGCTATCCTTCAATACTGTAAGGAGGTATTCAAACGCCGGATAATTCTCCCCGTAAAGCTCAAAATAAAGCCATCTCAGTTCGTCCATCCGTTCGGAAAGACTGTTTTCAAAATCACCCATAATAACCTCTTCCGTAAAGTGTTGTCATGTTCTTTATCTTTGCCTTCAGCTCTTCCGTAAAATCTTCTTTCTTCATCCGCCAGGACCAGTTTCCGCCGAGCACCGACGGGTGGTTGATCCGCGCGCTGTTATCGAGTCCCAGATAGTCCTGGAGCGGCAGGATACAGGTATCCGCAACCGAGCTCTGCGCCATGATGAGGATCTTATCCACGATCTCTAAGGGATCGTCCGTTCGCACATCAAGATACCGCTCCACCGTCTCTCTTTCCTCCGGAAGGATGTCGTCGATCCAGCCCCGCAGCGTCTCGTTGTCATGCGTTCCGGAATAGACCACGCAGTTCCTGTTGTAACGATACGGGAGGTATTCCATCGCGCCGGTCGAGTCTCTCGAATCAAAGGCAAATCCCAGCACCTTCATGTTCGGGAAGCCCGTCTCTTTTACGAGCTGCCGCACGCCGTCAGTCACATAACCGAGGTCCTCCGCGATGATCGGGACTTTACCGAACCGCCGTTCCACAGCCCTGAAAAGGCTGATCCCGGGGCCCTTTTCCCAGTGCCCGTTTTTCGCGGTCTTCTCGCCGCAGGGGATCGCAAAATATTCATCAAATCCGCGGAAATGATCGATCCTTATTACGTCATATAATTCAAGGCATTTTTCGATCCGTTTCAGCCACCAGGCATAGCCCGTTTCTTTATGATACTCCCAGTTATATAAGGGATTTCCCCAGACCTGCCCGTCCTCGGAAAACCCGTCCGGCGGAACACCCGCGATGCTTTTTAACCGCCCGTTCTCATCGATCTGGAAGAGCTCGGGATGCGTCGTAAAATCCGCGCTGTCCTCCGAAACATAGATCGGGATATCGCCGATGATGCGGATCCCCTGTTCTTTTGCGTATGCCTTCAGCGCTTTCCATTCCGTCAGAAACTCATACTGCAAGAATTCATAGAAGGCCTGTTCCCGTCCTTCCTTTTTCACCATGAATTCCGCATAACCCTCCAACCAGAATGAATTTTGTTCACGGAACTCCAAAAACGCCGGTTCGCTGTCATGGAAGCTCCGTTCAAACGCCTTATGGAGAAGCTCCAGCCGCGTCTGATACAGCTTTCCGTAATCGATCGAAGCCCCGGTTTCCGCATCCGCTTCAGCGCATTCCTCTTCCGTGAGAAGCCCGTCTTCTATCAGTTTTTCAAGACTGATAAAGTAAGGATTTCCCGCGAAAGTAGAAAAGGACTGGTAAGGCGAATCCCCGTATCCCGTCGGGCCGAGCGGCAGGATCTGCCAGTACGTCTGTTCCGTTTCCTTCAAAAAATCCACAAAGGCATACGCCTCTTTGGAAAAACCACCGATCCCGTATTTCCCGGGCAGGGAAAAAACAGGAAATAAAATTCCACTCGTTCTCAAAGCTCAATCCTCCCCGGATCCTTCCTGATCCGATTCTGCCTGCATCGTTGCCTTCTCTTCTGCCTCTTCAGCAGACGCCTCTGCTGGTTCTTCAAAAGTTCCCTCTTCCGCAGCCTCCGGTTCTTTTCCTTCCCCTTCTTCGATCGCCGCAGCCTCCGGTTCTTTTCCTTCCCCTGCTTCAATAGCAGCCGCTTCCTGCTTTGCCTGCGCATTTTCCACCATCCCCATGATGACCGACCGATACAATAAGGCGCTGAGATACGCCGGCAGGGACAGCCCAAACACAACCACCAGCGGGATCAGCCGCATATCCTGTGTCAGGATGAACGGGATGACCACATTGATCGCCATCATCAGGATCGTTCGCGGAAACTTTGCCACTGCAAGGATCGCCGCGTTTTTGAAGGTCGCGCCAAAGCTGTTTTCAAACTTCGCCATGTAAGGGAAGAGCCATACATACAGCGCCAGCAGAATAAACGCAGCCACAAAAACAATGATCACCAAAGGATGCAGCTCCCCTTTTCCCTGGTTCCGGAATACGTACAGGTCAAACGCAAGAAAGGCCGCAGAAAACAAAACCACAAGCCAAACGGGTGTGGATGACCGTAAGTTTCCCTTGAACTGTCGGAAATACATTTTAACGAGCCCGCCGTCCTCGCTGTCCATCACTTTCAGGATACAATAGTGCATGGAAGACAGCGCCGCGCCTGCGGTAACGATGGGGATACAGCAGAGTATCGTGCAGAGATTGATGATCAAAATGTTCATTAGATCACTGAGGGCCCGCATCAGCGGTCCCTCAGCGTTAAAAAGACTTCTCATTTAACCCTTGACCGCGCCTTCGATCATGCCTTTCATGATCTGCTTCTGTGCTACCAGGAAGACGATGATCATCGGTATGATCGCAAGCATGGCTGCTGCCAGGATCATGTTCCACTCCTTGACGTACGACCCGACGAAGGCCTGCACCGCCACCGGAAGTGTTTTCACTTTTCCGTTCTGCCCGAGCATCATGGACGGCAGGAGGTAGTCATTCCAGATCCACATACCGTTCAAGATCGTAACCGTCGTAAGCACCGGCTTAAGCAGCGGGAAGATGATACGGAAGAAGATCTGCTCCGGCGGGCAGCCGTCGATGGACGCAGCCTCTTCCAGGTCATACGGCACACCCTTGATGAAACCGACAAGGATGAACACCGTCATGGCGCCGCCGAACCCGCAATACGCAAACACGATACCGGGGATCGACTGGAGCATTGAAATTCCGACGAACTTACCTACATCACGGAAGGTTGCGATCAACGGAAGCATGACCACCTGGAACGGAATGATCATGGATGCGATGAACACGAAGTAGATCGCAGTTGCCCATTTGGTCTTGTTGTTACGGCAGATCACCCATGCTGCCATTCCGCCGAACAGCGCCAGCAGGAAAAGCGATACCAGCGTGATGACCACGGAGGTTCCGAATGCGCTCCAGAACTCGAAGTGCGTATTCGTCGTCACGTCCAGAAGGTTCTGGCCGAGCTGCTGGAAGCTGACCCCGCTTAAGGAGATCGGGTTCGCGGTGATATCGGATGTCGTCTTTGCAGAGTTGATCACCACCAGATAGAAGGGGAACAACACATATACTGCGATCAGGATCGCAATGATCATTTTTATAACAGCGGACGGTCCTCTCTCGAGGCGGCCTTCGGTATCTTTACGTCTCCTTGCCATTATAATTCCACCTCCTTTTTATTCGAGATCCGTACCTGCACAATGGAAACGACAGCCAGTATGATGAAGAACAGAACGGCCTTCGCCTCACCGAGCGAGTAGTTATCGTTGATCACGGCAGTGTTATAAATATTCAACGCCAGCATTTCCGTTCCGTTTGTCAGATATTCTCCGAAGAAGTTCGCAATGGAACCGGTACCGTTGGTCAACGCCAGGTTGACGTCGAACTGTTTGAACGCCGAGGTCAGTGTCAGGAAAGTACAGATCGTGATCGTCGGAGCGATCATCGGGATCTTGATCTTGAACAGCGTCTGTGCCGGGCTGGCGCCGTCGATGGAAGCGGCTTCCAGAACTTCTCCGGGCACAGTGTTCAGACCGGTGATATAGATCAGCATGATATAACCTGCGTACTGCCAGATATACACGATGATGATGGCAATAAACGCTGTTTTGGATTCACTGAGCATCGAATAGCGGTTATCAAAAAGAGCCGTGGTCAGGTTCGTTACCACATTGGCAAAAATGAACTGCCAGATATAACCCAAAACGATACCGCCGATCAGGTTCGGCAGGAAGTAAGCTGCTCTGAAAAATCCGAGGCCTCTCAGTTTCGAGGTGCAAAGCAAAGCGAGAAGGAAAGCCACCAGATTGACAAGAACCATGTTAAATGCCACAAAGAGCGCGGTCAAAAGGATTGACCAGATGAAGCTGGGCTGCGTAAACATTTTTCCGTAGTTTGCAAAGCCCACAAATTTTGTCAGCCGGATACCGTCCCAATCCGTAAACGAATATCCGATACCAAGAACCAGAGGAATGATCACCGTCACCACAAAGGTAAAGAGCAGCGGGAACAGGAACACAACGTAAACAAAGGTTCTGTGATGTTTGATCGTCGGGAAGAAAAACAACCCGGCCAAAATGGCGATGATCCCGATCACAAGGAATGCGCCGCGAAACGGAGCATCCGATTTCATTGCGTCCAGGATCAGTGCGATGACCATCAACGCCGTTCCGCCAAGAAGACAGACGAGCGAGATCACCTTTCTGCTGGGTGAATTCACAGCCATAACGTAACCCCCTTTCTAATAAATCAACAGCAACTTATGTGGCAGGGGTTAAAGCCCCGCCCGCGCATCTCCGCCCTTTGTTGTACGTTCCTGTAGTCTTGCGGTTCTTGTGCGCGAAAGGGCAGGGATTTAGGATCCCTGCCCGATTTTCGTTCTTTCAGTCTTACTCGGCGTAGTAGCTCTTGATAACCGAAGCGATCGTGCTCACGAAGCTATCCGCGTCAAGCTTGCCCTGTGCATAGTCTGCGAATACCTGGCAGGTCTTATTCTCAAGACCGGCTTTCTTTAACATGGTATGCCATCCGGAATAGTTTCCAGCATCGATATAGCTCTTCATGCTCTTGTAGAAGGGGTTCACAGCTTCATACTTGCAATCATCAAACGGAGATACAAGGCCTGCATCATTTACAAGGATTTTCTGAGCGGAGTCGCCTGCGCACCAGTTGAAGAATGCCTTTGCGCCTTCCACATCACCGTCTTTGTATGCCACCCAGTATGACGGAGGACCAGCAATGATGGTGTTGTAGCCATCTTCGAATGCATACGGAGCAAAGCCGCATTCAAAACCGGTATCTTCAGTCACGCACCAGTTACCCTGGGTAATGAACACATATTTCTGATCGGTAAAGCCCTTTACCTGATTGTCATAAGTTCCGTCGACCAGGAGGTCAGGATCGGAATATTCATTCATCATGCCAACGAACTCAGCAAATGCTTTCATTCTGGCTTCGTCGATCTGGCCGCCGTCGTTCAGAAGGTCGATGTAAGTCGTGTCGTCAGCCTTCAGGCCGGAGTCAAGATACTGTCCGAATACGTGAGTACCGGAAGACCAGCCAAGGTTTGCGGGCTCTGCGCACCATCCGAATACGGAGGTAATGCCAAGAGCATCTTTCTGTGCATCGATCGTTTCGCAAGCTTCACGCCATGCTGCCGGAGAGGTAAGGCTTGAAGGATCTACGCCAGCCTTTTTAAGAAGGTCTCCGTTATAAGCAAGAGCAGTTGCTTCTACGGTGTAGGGGAAGCCGATCGTTCCCATGTTCGCGTTGGTCAGTTCAAATCCGGTCTTGTCTGTCCAGCTTTCACCGGTCATATCTACCAGCATGCCATCCCAGGTATCTGCCTGGTTTGCTTCGATAACGAAGATGTCGGGCATGTTGTCTGCCTGATACATTTTCTTCAGCTCATCGGATGCGCTTGTGTCACCACCGATGGTTTCTACAAGAAGAGTGTTGCCGGTTTCTTCGTTGTACTTCTTTGCCAGATCCTGAAGCTGTGCGTCGATCTCGGGCTTGCCGTTTAAGAGGCGTACGCCGTTGCCGGATGAGGTGTTGGTGCTTGCCGTGTCAGCTGCTGCCGTGTCGGTCGAGCCCGCATCTGCGGTTGCCTGTGCATCATTGGATGTGGTAGCTGCCGCGTCTGTGTTGGAGCTTGCTGCTGCCCCGCCGTTGTTGCCGCAGGCTGCCATTCCTACTGCCATAACGCTTGTCATGAGAAGTGCTAACGCTTTCTTTTTCATTTGTTCCTCCTTTGTATTGAATGGTTGGTTATTACTTTCGAGTTACTTTTGCGTTACTTTCGAGCTACATCAACTGTCTGTTTCCTTGGTAACTTAATCGCATAAGTAATTTCGTAAGCTTTTCGTTTTTGTAACTTATGCGTTTAAGTTGAGACTAAGTTTACCACAGGAAATAAAAATTGCAAGCCCTTTTTTCAAAAAAAGAAGATGTCGGAGCATCTTCGTTCATTTTGTACAAGTCCACCGGGTTCTCCTTTGTGCAATATTTACGATCCGGTACCAGCCTGCGCCGAACGCCGCCCTGCCCTGTAATCGATCCGGGGGGATTTATCCGCACGGATCGTGCGCGGGCGGCGTTCGGCGTAAGCCGAAATGCCTCCGATCGCCGCCCTGCGCATAAAGAAGGACCGCGGCGGCCGCGGTCCGATATGTTATCTTTTATTTTCTCTTCTTCACACTCTCCCGGATCAAAAGCTCCGGTTTCATAATGATCTGGTCGGTTTCGGGCTTCTCCCCGCGGATCATCTTGAACAGCAGCTCGATCGCCAGCCTCCCTTTTCCCGTAATGTCCTGATGGATCGTCGTGATCGAAGGCCGCGAGAGGCGCGAGGGGAAGGTATCGTCAAAGCCGACCACCGAGAGGTCGTCCGGCACGAGGATCCCTTTCCGTTCGCAGGCATTGATCAGCATGCTGGCGTATACATCCGAGCAACAGAACACGGCTTCATACTTCTTCGCCTTCTCCGCCATCTTCTTCATACTTTGCTCGATCTCTTCCTTTGTGGAGCGGAGCTCAAAGAAGTCCTTGCTGCTGTACCCAATCCCGGCGTCTGCGAGGGCCCTCCGGTACCCTTTGAAGCGGACTAAGTCCACGCCCTCATGGTTATCGGAAAGGAAACCGATCTTGCGATGGCCCGTTTTAATGAGATAAGACACGGCTTCATACGTCCCCGCCTCATCCTCCAGGCCGATATTCACAAACGAGTTCTCAAACTGCGACCTGGTCTCTTCACTGATATAGGTATCGACGCAGACCACAGGTTTCCGAAAACGCTTATACACGCGCAGCGCATCGTCATCCAGCATCCAGAACAAAAGCAATCCGTCCGTATTCCATGCGGCAACCTTGTCTAAGATGTCCGCCATGTCATCCGATATATAGAGCATCATGTAATACCCTGTCTTGCGTACCACCTCTTCAATGCCGCCGAGGATCTCGGATACAAAGGGCTCGCTCAGGATGTGCATATAATGGTCTTCTCTCGTCTTGATCACCACGCCGATGATATTGGAATGATTGGCCGCGAGGTTGCGCGCATTGATATTCGGCACATACCCTACCTCTTCTAGATAATTCCGAACCTTCTGCTGCGTCTCCGGCGAAACCTCTCCCGTCTTCCCGTGGATCACGTTGGAGACGGTCGTTGTGCTCATATTCAAATGTCTTGCAATTTCTTTAATCGTTACCATGAGAGTAATAATACACAATCAATTTTGAAAATTCAAGCATTTTTTATATCTGACGCGCAAAAGGTGGTTGACAACGAGTGCCTTTTATTGTAAAGATTGGATAAAAGGAGGAAATGATCATGGAAAGAAAGTGGTGGCATGACAAGATCTGTTATCAGATCTATCCAAAAAGCTTTTGTGACGGAAACGGCGACGGGATCGGCGATCTCGCCGGTATTATCAGTAAACTGGATTATTTAAAGGATCTCGGAGTGGACATCTTATGGCTCTCTCCGATCTACCCCTCCCCTTTCGCGGATCAGGGTTATGACATCAGCGATTATCAGAATATCGACCCAAAGTTCGGAACTTTGGAGGAAATGGATACGCTTCTGAAGGAAGCGCACGCGCGGGAAATGTATGTATTGATGGATCTCGTCGTCAACCATTGCTCCGACGAGCATCAGTGGTTTCAGGAGGCCATTAAGGATCCGTACGGAAAATACGGGAAGTATTTCTATATCGAAAAAGCGGACGCAGAACATCTTCCCTGCAACTGGCGGGCGTACTTCGGCGGGCCGGTCTGGGAGCCGCTTCCCGGCCATCCGGACCTCTACTATCTCCATGTCTTCCACAAGAAACAGCCCGACTTAAACTGGGAGAATCCCGAACTCAGGCGTGAGATCTACGACATGGTCTCCTGGTGGATGAAGCGCGGGCTCGACGGCTTCCGGCTCGATGCGATCATCAATATCAAAAAGGCCCTGCCCTTCAAGGACTATCCCGCCGACCGTCCCGACGGCCTTTGCTCGATCCATAATGAGCTGCACGAAGCCCACGGTGTCGGGGATTTTCTCGGCGAACTCCGCGACGAAGCCTTTGCGCCCTATGGAGCGTTTACGGTCGGGGAAGTGTTCAATGAAAAAGATGAAGAGCTGCCGGATTTCATCGGAGAAAACGGCTATTTCTGCTCTATGTTTGACTTCTCCGGCACCGTCTTCGGCCAGACCCAGCTCGGCTGGCACACCTTCACGGATATCACGCCGGAAGACTATAAGGACTGTATTTTCGCGACCCAAAAGCGGGTCTCCGGGATCGGTTTTCTCTCCAACATCATTGAAAACCATGACGAGCCGCGCGGCGTCAGCCGTTACCTTCCCGCAGAAGCGCGCACTCCCGCCGGCAAGAAGCTCCTCGCGATGACCTACTTCCTCCTCCGCGGCCTTCCCTGGATCTATCAGGGGCAGGAGCTCGGCATGGAGAATCTGAAACTGAATTCGATCGACGAGGTGGACGACATCTCCTCGCTGGATTCTTTCAAGACGTCGATCGAACACGGGCTGTCTGAACGCGAGGCCCTCGACCTCATCGAAAAACACGGGCGCGATAACGCCCGCACGCCTTTCCAGTGGAGCAGCGCAAAAAACGCCGGCTTCACGACCGGCACGCCCTGGCTTCATGTCAACCCGAACTACAAAGAGATCAACCTCGAAGCCGAGGCCAACGACCCTTCGTCCGTCTTCAACTTCTACAAAAAACTTACGCGCCTGCGCAAAGACCCTGCCGTCAAGGACGTCTTCGTTTACGGTACCTTCACGCCCTATCTGCCTGAGGAAAAGGATCTTTTCGCTTATGTCCGTGAATACGAAGGTAAAAAGATCTATGTCCTCGCAAACTACTCCTCCACGCCCCGCACGGTAAAGCTCCCCGAAGGAGTCACAGAGATCCTTCTCGACAACCTGGATTCCGCGGTACTCGAAAACGGAAGCGTGACGCTGCAGGCGTACCAGGGGGTGGTGGTTAAATAAAGCACGGGCCTGCCCGGCAGGCCCGTATTATTTACTCTTCGTAAAGCAGGTATGGGCGGCGCCGGTCTAAGAAGGCGCGGAGCTCGTCCTGCCAGGAGGCTTTGATCTCATCGGAGGTACGGCCTTCCTCGATCATTTTGCGGACCGAATCCGTCCCGAAGAGCAGGTCAACAAAGAAACGATCATTACTTCCCTTGCCGAAGAAGGACTCACCCGTGTTCAACGCCTGAAAGGCGTGATAGGCATCGATAAGATAAGTCAGGTTGATCTGTTCGTCAAAGATGTCCTGCAGCGGTTTTGTGCGCAGATCCTTTCCATAACAGGTCGTACCCTCGAAGGGCGGTTCGCTCGCTCCCAGCATGCTCTGCGGCGTGAAAGAATACCCGTATTCGCTATGCCCTTCGAAGTACGGACTGCCATAAACATTAAAGGGGTATTCCGTTCCGCGGCCGACGGAGACGACCGTATTTTCAAAGTAGCAGGTCGAAGGATACAGATAGATCGCGTGCATGTCCTTCAGGTTCGGCGAAGGCTCGTGCGAAAGCGCGATCTTCGTCCGGTGCGTGTAGTTTTGGCAGGGGATCACGGTGAGGCTGCACCGGCGGCCCTCTCTCAGCCACCCTTCCCCGTTGATCATCTGCGCAAGTTCTCCCCAGGTCATCCCGTAAACGACCGGAACGGGGAGCATGCCCACGCCGGATTTAAACTCTTCACGCAGGACCGGCCCGTCCACGTAAAAACCGTTCGGGTTCGGGCGGTCTAAAAGCACCATCTCCTTGCCGTGCGCGGCGCAGGCGTTCATCATGTGAAGGAGTGAGATGTAGTAGGTAAAATACCGAAGCCCCACGTCCTGCATGTCCACGACGACCGTATCAAAGCGCTCCATGTCGGCGCTTTCGGGTTCCCTTGTCTGGCCGTTCGAATAAAGGGAGATCAGCGGCACACCCGTCTTTTCATCAACATCATTTCCTACCGACTCACCCGCGTCGGCAGACCCTCTAAACCCGTGCTCCGGGCTGAAAACCGCAGTCACATCCACACCTCTGTCTAAAAGCGCGTCCAGAATATGCTCGCCATACGTGATCGGGTTCCCGTCCCTGTCTTTTCCGAAACGGATCAGGCTGTCCTCGTCATTATACGGATCATCTACCGTAAAGGAGGCTTCCTCCCCGACAATTCCGGTCTGGTTCGTAAGGATCGCAACTTTTTTCCCATAAAGAAGAGGGAGGTAAGCATCAAACTGCTCATCTCCCAATACCGGGGAAAGCTCTTCCCCGTTCTCTGATTCTGTTTCCGCTTCTTCTGTCGCTGTATCTTCTACGGGCTCTTCGGCCAATGTTTCTGTGGGAATTTCTTCCGTCTCGGGAAGATATGCTTCCGAAACAGCTTCCGTAACCTCTGATCCCGTGATCTCTGTATCCTTAACGGGATTGGCCTGTCCGCAAGCACCGGACAGCGTTGTCAGACCGAGGAGCACAGCCGTAAAGCGGATAAAGCTTTTACGTTTCACAATATTTTCTTCCAGCTTCTTCTCTTTTTATGTTGTTCCACTTCATAGAACTTCCAGAGTTTCTGGATCTTTGTGTTATATTCCAGTTCGGGCCCTGTTTCCGCATAACGGAACCCGTACTTGATCGCGGTGCGCGTCATCGCATCCATGATGACCGCGGGCAGCCCAAGGGACTGCAGCTCCGGCTCCACGGCGATGATGATGAGGTCCAGCACCTCGCCGCGGCTTTTCGTGGCTTTCATGATGTCATACCAACCGAAAGGAAGAAGCCTTCCCCGGCATTTCTTCAGCGCCTGGTTCAAAGCCGGCAGCGTCATTCCGAAGGCGACCAGCCTGTTTTCTGCATTTAAGATCCCTTTTACGAATTCGGGGTTCAAAAGGGTCAGGTACTGGCGGCAGTATTTTTCGACCATCTCCCTGTCCATTTCCGAGGTCCCGTAAAGGCTCGCAAACGCATGGTTGATGCAGTCGAAAAGCTCCACGATATGCGCGCGGAGCGCTGCTGTGTTCTTTGGCGCGAAAAGCGTATAGCCTTGTTTCGCAAGGATCTTTTTCGCCAGCTTATGGATCCGCGGATCCGGTTCTTCGGGGATCGTGATCCGGTATTCGACCCAGTCCACGTCCTTTTCGTAGCCCGCTTTTTCCATGTGCGCCGGATAGTACTGCGGATTATAGATCGTAAAGAAGGGACCCGGCCGGTCAAAGCCGAAGATCTGCATTCCCTCCTGGTCAATATCATTAAAACCGATGGGGCCGATCACGCGCTCCATCCCTTCGGACCTGGCCCAGGATTCGATCGTTTCGAGAAGAGCTTTGGAGACCTCCTCGTCGTCGATGAAATCGATGCGCGTCATGCGGCAGGCCTTGACATCCCATTTCTCATTCGCCTGGTAGTTGATGATGCCGCCGATCCGGCCGACGACCTTTCCGTCGCGCCAGGCCAGAAACCACACCGCTTTGCAGTATTTGAATGCGGGATTTTTTTTCGGATTAAATGTATCGAGTTCATCCTGAATGATATCCGGAACCGATCCCGGATCATTCAGATATGTGTCTGTATTGTATGCGGCGAAAAGCTTCCTGTCTCTTGGCGTCACCGCTTCACGTACTTCTACCATGATCAGGCTTCCTTTCGAAGATAGGCAATTCCGATGGTACCGGGGCCGCAGTGAACGGAAACGGAGCAGCCCGGCATCGAGCAGACCACTTTTTTGATCTCCGGATGGATCCTTTGGATCTCTTCCGTCATCCACTGATTTGCTTCTTCATCGCCGAGCGTATTGGCAACAAAGACAATTTCGGGATCCACAACATCGCCGCTCATGATATCCTGTGCGAGCTGCGTGCTGGCATGCTGCCGGTTTCCGCGGTACCGCTTTCCGGCCACGAGCTGCCCGTTAATAAGGTCGATCGACGGCCGCAGGTGAAGAAGGTTCGCTCCCGCGCCGACAAACTTTGTGCATCTGCCGCCCTTAACGAGATAATCCATCGTGGCGACAACAAAACCCACGCGGACTCTTGATTTCATTTTTTCGATCGCGTCGAAGATCTCCTGCGCCGACATCCCGGCGTCACGCATTTTGCAGGCGTGATAGATGAGAAGCGCTACTCCGACGGATACGCTGTAGGTATCGATGGACCAGACGCGCTCAAACTCCTGCGCCGCGATCTCCGCGACCGCGTCCGTGCTCGTCATTTCCGAGCTGATATGGAAATGCAGGATATCACAGTCCGGATCTTCCTTTCGGATATTCCCCCAGAATTCCACATAATCCAGAGAGTTCGGGGCGCTGGTGGTACAAAGCTTCCCGGTCCGCTCCGTGTAGTCATAAAGATCCTGCGGGAACACATCCTCCATGTCTTTTTTCGGTTCATCCCCCAGATTCACAGGTAGGGGCATAAAACCAACATCCAGTTCTTTCCTCATCTCCGGGGGCATATCGCATGTACTGTCCCCGATGATCCTGATCTTACCCACTAACTACTCCTCCTTTGCTTCTGTCCCAAAGGACAGAACCGCTAATGAAAAAATACCCCGGCAAGCTTATGTTTCCCCGGAGCAAGATTCATCAGGTTTTTTAATGTAACACTGACCAAAACATTTTCTGCGCGGCCGCATGCGCCGGATGCGCAGAAATTCGCAACGGAAAGCGCTTACGCGCTGCGAACTTTGCGCGAAAACGCTTGATCAGCGTTTCCAAAAACAGCGATCCGGCATACCGCACAATGGACCCTCAGGGACTCGAACCCGGGACCGATCGGTTATGAGCCGACTGCTCTGACCAACTGAGCTAAGGGTCCATGTTGTTTACACAACGGTTTTATTATATCGGTTTATGCGAAATATTGCAAGGGAAGCATGTCTTTCACCCCGCAAGCTCCACATAAACCGAACAATAAACAAAATATTTAATATGCTTTTAACTCTTCTTCCACCTTTGCGAGCATATCCTCGTATTTCTTCAGCTTCTGCCGTTCCTCTTCCACCTTTTCCGCCGGCGCCTTGGCAAGGAACTTCTCGTTTTTCAGCATTCCGCCGGCACGCTGGATCTCTTTTTCAAGCCTCTCCTTTTCTTTCAGGAGCCGCTTCTTTTCCTCTTCTTTGTCCACGAGCTCGTCTAACGGCAAAAACACCGTCGCGCCCGGGATCACGAGCGAAAGCGCCGACTCCGGGATTCCCTCCCGGTCCGCCTGCACGAGGATCTCCGTTGCGCTGGCAAGGCGCTGGACAAAATCCCTTGCCAGACTAAAGTCCTCGCGGGTTTCCTCTGTTTCCGCCACGATGAAGAGCCTCGTTTTCTTCTTCGGCGGAACATCGCGTTCGTTACGCACCGTCCGCACCGCGCGCACCAGATCCTTGCCGTGGTCGAGGACGGCCACTTCACGTGCATACTCTTTTTTCTCGTCATATTCCGGCCAGGCGGAGATCATGATCGATTCCTCCTCCGGATTCAGCGTCGTATAGATCTCTTCGGTCAAGAACGGCATAAACGGATGCAAAAGCTTTAACGCCTGGCTCAGCACGTTTTTCAGCGTCCACAGCGCCGCGTTCGCCTTTCTCTCATCATTCTTCTTGCCATCCGGCGACGTGTGGTCCTTGGCGATCTCAATGTACCAGTCGCAGAACTCTTCCCAGATAAAATCATACACCTTCTGCACGGCGATCCCGAGTTCAAACTTATCCATGTTCTCGGTCACTTCCTTCGTCAGCCGGTTCACGAGCGTCAGGATCCAGCGGTCCGCGGGGCTGAGCTCCTCTTCCTTCGGTTCCGTTACCGTAAAGCCCTCCAGGTTCATGAGGATGAAGCGGGAGGCGTTCCAGACCTTATTTGCGAAGTTTCTCGACGCTTCCACGCGTTCCCAGTAGAAACGCATGTCATTCCCGGGAGCGTTTCCGGTGATCAGCGTCAGCCGCAGCGCGTCCGCGCCGTACTTTTCGATCACTTCCAAAGGATCGATCCCGTTTCCGAGGGACTTACTCATCTTCCGCCCCTGCGAATCGCGCACCAGTCCGTGGAACAACACCGTATGGAACGGCGCTTTCCCCATGTGCTCATACCCTGAAAACAGCATCCGGATCACCCAGAAGAAAATGATATCGTAACCGGTCACCAGCACGTCGTTCGGATAGAATTTTTTCAGCGCGTCCGTTTCCTCGGGCCAGCCCAGTGTCGAGAACGGCCATAACGCCGACGAAAACCAGGTATCCAGCGTATCGGGATCCTGCGTCAGATGCGTATGTCCGCATTTCGGGCATTTTTCCGGCGCTGTCTTTGACACCGTGATCTCGCCACACTTTTCGCAGGTATAGGCCGGGATCCTGTGTCCCCACCATAACTGTCTTGAAATACACCAGTCGCGGATATTATCTGTCCAGTTAAAGAACAGCTTTTCCATGCGCTTCGGCAGGAGCTTCACTTCCCCGTTCCTCACGCCGTCCGCCGCCGGCTTGATGAGCTCGTCCATCTTCACGAACCACTGCGCCTTGATCATCGGCTCCACGGTGGTTCCGCACCGGTCATGCGTTCCCACGTTATGAGAATGCGGCACGACCTTCACGAGAAGCCCCATCTCATCCAGATCCTTCACCAGCGCCTTCCGGCACTCATAACGGTCCATACCAACATATTTTCCGGCGCCCTCGTTCATCGTGGCGTCGTCGTTGATCACCACGATCTCCTCCAGGTCATGGCGCTTTCCTACTTCAAAGTCGTTCGGGTCATGCGCCGGCGTGATCTTCACGCACCCGGTCCCGAATTCCGGATCCACATAAGGATCCGCGATCACCGGGATCTGCCGGTCCGTTGTCGGCAGGATCAACATCTTCCCGATAATGTCCTTATACCGGTCGTCCTCCGGGTTCACCGCGACGGCCGTATCTCCGAACATCGTCTCCGGCCGGGTCGTGGCAATCTCCACAAACCGCCCTTCCTCGCCGACCACGGGGTAATTGATGTGCCAGAAGAACCCGTCCTGGTCCACATGCTCCACTTCCGCGTCCGAGATCGAGGTCTTGCACACCGGACACCAGTTGACGATCCTGCTGCCCTTGTAGATCATGCCTTTTTCATGCAAACGCACGAACACATCCAAAACGGCATCAGAGCAGCCCTTGTCCATCGTGAAGCGTTCCCGGCTCCAGTCCGCGGAAGACCCCATCTTTTTGAGCTGGTTGATGATGCGGCTGCCGTATTCTGCCTTCCAGTCCCAGCATTTCTCAAGAAAGCCCTCTCTTCCGAGCTCCGCCTTATCGATCCCCTTTTCCTTCAGGTCCTGAATAACACGGACCTCCGTGGCGATCGCGGCGTGATCCGTTCCCGGCTGCCACAGCGCCTCATACCCCTGCATCCTCTTATACCGGATCAGGATGTCCTGCATCGTATTATCGAGGGCATGCCCCATATGAAGCTGCCCCGTGATGTTCGGAGGCGGCATCACGATCGTGAAGGGCTTTTTGTCCGAATGCTCGTCCGCGTGGAAATAGCCCTTTTCCTCCCAGTTTTTATAGATCCGATCCTCCAGTCCGCGGGGATCATATGTTTTTGCAAGTTCTTTTGCCATGATTTTCTCCTTTACATAGAACGACCCTCGTGACGAATATCGTCCGAGGGTCGTGTGTTATACGCAGAATTTATAGACCGCCATCTTCCTCTGCCTCACCGTCTTCCTCCTCGACGATACCCGCTGTTGCGCCAGAAACTATAACGACAACGGCCGCGACCGCTGCGATGATGACGATAAGGACTATTCCGAGAAATGCAAATAAAAAACCTTCCGGTGTCATGTGGGGTATCTCCTTTCCATAATTAAGAATTATTATAGCACTCTCTTCTCACGGGTTCAAGCGTCTTTTGTGTATCTGCTCTTTCGATGATGGTCTCACAAGCCGGAGCCTGGGTTTGGCAAATCACAAACAGGAGCCTGGGTTTTGGCTAATCACGTATTATTTGTGACGAAGCGAGTGCCTTCGGGGGCGGTTACCTGTGGCTGCGTGCCGGTGGGGCAGATGATCGTGATGTCGTAGGCGGCTCCGGCTCTTTTTACTTCTACGGTGATGTCTCCGCGGATCGTCGGCATGGTGCAGATGAGCTCTTGGAGGGTGCCGAGTTTCGGTTCTACGGTGAAGGTTTCGAAGCCGGGGGTTTCGGGGTGGATTCCGGCAGTTTCGATGGAAAGGAGCGGGAGCGGGCCGCCGGCCCAGGCGTGGTTCGAAGTTCCCTCCTGATAGGCCCAGTGCTCCCAGAGCGTGCTCATCGCGTACTCGCCGGCGTTCATTTCGTAATATAACTCCTTCTCGCGCTGCATCGCGATACTCTCCTGCCCGATCGCATAGCATGCTTTTTCAACGTAATACTCGAGCAGCGGCGCGCATTGCCGTTCCTCTTGGAAAAGGGCGGCGGCTGCGCCATAGTCCTCTTCCTCCATGATCCCCGACAGGATGAAGAGCGCTTGCACACGTTCGTCGGGCTTTGGCACGCTGCCCGAATAAAAGAGGCCGTCCCCGTGACGGTAATTCATCCTCATCCCGTCACGGATCGTTTCGAAGCGCTTCGTGAAGAGGGCTTCTTCTTCCTTTGAAACTAGGCGCGCGATCTTTGCCATTTCGAGCATATCGTACGCATACCACGCGCTCTGCATCAGCGCGTAATCCGTCCATTCCGTGGAGTCCGCCCATTCCCAGGCTTGGCCGTATCTGTACTTTACGACGCCCTTATTCCCGACCTTAAAGCCCAGAAGGTAATCCCGGACCGGCTCGTACACTTCTTCCAGAAACTCCTCATCGCCTGTGAAAAGATAGTATTCATAGAGCTCCGAAAAGCCCATCAAAATCTGAACGGGCATCGTGATCTCATCCGCCATCGCATTCGTCGGGAGCTGGTTCAGAAGTTCCTTTCCGCGGGGCGACTTTACGGTCGTCTCCACAGCGCTTCGATAGAGCTGCATCGCCTCCGGCTCCATCGCGCAGGCAGAGAGCTTGAATTCCAACGCGCAGTCCGCAAACCACTGCGCCCGTTCCCGGTTCGGGCAGTCCATATAGGTATCCCGAAGGTTCACGTAAAGCGTTCTCTGCGCCTTTTTCCATAGCTCGTCAAAATAGGCGTCATCGCAATGAAAGCTGCCGGCGGGTTCGGCTCCATAGCCCGTTTCCCGGTACGTTAAAGAAACCACCCGGACTCCCGGCGGGATCTCAAAATAGACATGCTCCCCCGAAAGCCAGGCCGGGCTTTCAAAGGACTGTTCGCCCTTTTTCGTCAGATACTTCAGCATAACGGAGTTCCCGTTATGGTCCTCATACATATCGGTCCATACCCGGATCACCTGATGCCCCTCTTCGTCCTCCACCCGAAAAGACGGAAGGAACTGCATGTTATAGGGAAGGTCCAGCGCCCACAGCTCATCTCCCGTTTTCGTTGTCCCTTCGAAATCCCCCGCGTTGAGGTAATGCGCCTGCTCGCCAAAAGAAAACATCGGGATCGGGCGTTCCACAAAGGTTCCCCAGGGAAGGTCTCCCTCCATTCCCTTTTCCACGGCCGGCTCCCATCCTCCGTCATCATAAGACGGGTTCTGCCAGTCCTCGATCATCGCCGCATTGATGGAAACATCCTGCTCGGGCAGGCGGTAATTCGCCTGATTATCGTGAAGGAACGAAGGGTCTCTGCTGACGAGCCAGCTTTTGTCGGTGGAAAGATCTGCGTCCCCGCAGGACAAAGACATGAAAAACGCCGGTTCTCCACTCGTGATATAGCCCGAGGAAAAACCGGAGCCGAAATACCAGGCGAGCGCCGCAATGGTGTTCTCGCCTTCTTTCAGATAATCTTTTAGATCAACGGTATCGTAATAGATGCTTTCGGGGCTCTGGCCGCGCTTGATGCCGCCTTCCCTGACCACAGGCTCCCCGTTCACCCAAAGAAAATACTTGGAATCCGCGGCGATCACCGCGTTCGCTTCCTCCGGCGTTTCCGACAGCGTAAAGGTCTTCCGGAACCGCATCCAGCTGTCGTTTTCATTGGAATCATCCCAGATCCAATGAGCGTTTTGGACCTCATCCTCCTCTACTGCTGTCGAAAAGGCACCCGCACGGTTTTGTTCCGAAACGGAAGCATCCTTCACGCCCGCGGGAGCCTTCGCGCCACAGCCGCTGAGAAACGTGGCCGCAAGAATTATAGTTGCTGCCCTTTCAATCTTTCTCATTCACCTAACCCCATTCCGGGTATGTTTTCCGTGATCCGGTCCGCGATATAACGCATGGCTTCATCATTCGGATGCTCGCCAACACCCTCGGTTTCGATCGTATGCGTCACGCCGTCCGCGCCGAGGACCTGGCCGCCAACGCCGATCCGGTACTCCGGCCCGTTCACATCCGAAAGCGAGATATAAGCCGCGCCAAACTCCTGCGCCAGCGACTGCTTCACCTCGTCCATGATCCGATCTTCCCAGAAATTCCCGACGATGATGATCTTCGCATCCGGCGCGTTCTCTTTGATACAGGTCAGAAGGTCCTTAAAATCCGCTTCCATACGAAGCCGGTATTCTTCATCCGACATTTCTTCCGGACGCGTGATATTTTCCCCGAGCTGCACGGTGACAAGATCCAGATCCTCGGAAAGATAGCCCTCCAGATAGGGGAGCGCATTCTTTCTGTCATAGAAGGGCTTCTCCCATGTCGTGAAGTTCAGCGCCTGCGCGGAATTCTCGGTATAAAGCTGGCTGATCTTCTCCTTCACGCGGTGGAAATAATCCATTTCCTCGGAGGAAGCCGCCATGCCCCATTCGCCCCACCAATAGTTCTCATACACCGGGTGCCTGGTGATCGAATTCCCGACCGCGAGATAGTCATAGGACGTATCCGTTTCCTGGTCGTAACGGTAGGCGTCATACTCGGCCTGCACTTCCTTCGCCTTTTCCTTCAGCTCCTCATTTTCCGCCGTCAGGAAATCATTCGCCTTCCCCAGGCGGTTTAAGGACAGAATGTTGACGGTCACAAGGCCGACCAGCGCCAGAAGCACTACTGCGCAAATGATGATGAACAAAATGGGACTGTTTTTTCCCGGTTTTTTTCGTGCCACTTTTCTTCTCCCTGCTTTTTATCCTTGATTTTTTTGCGGATTTCTCTATGATGAGAACTATGAAAGAACGAGTGAAATCCTTTGACTTAATCCGTGGGCTCTGCGCCCTGTTGATCATATTCTATCACATGATACGGCTCTTTGAAAGCGTACCGGGCTGGAACCATTTTCCGGTGCCTTCCGGTTATGTGAACGGCGATTGGGGACACGGCGCCGTGGTTCCTGTTTTTTTTATGCTCTCCGGAGCGGCGCTGGTCTTAAACTATCCCTCTCTGCAGTTCAAGGATCTGAAGACCTTTTACTTTAAACGCTGGAAAAGCCTGTTCCCGGCCTTTTACCTGGTCTGGTTCTATTACTATGTCAAAACGGCACTGGTCAACGGAAACCCACTGTTCATGGGCTATCCCCAATGGTTTCTGCCCACGGTCTTCGGCATGGACGGGTACACCCTTTATCTCCACCAGAATTACTACATGGTCGGCGAATGGTTCCTCGGCGCGGTGATCCTGCTCTATCTGCTTTATCCGCTGCTCTTGTTTTTGTACCGGAAATGCTTTTGGATCGCGTCTGTCGGCGTGGTGGCGGCGTTCCTTCTCACGATCCGTTTCAACCCGTTTCAGATCGCACTCTCGGACAACCTCCTGGTCTGCCTTCTGCCCTTCTGGTGCGGGATGGCCTATATGAAGTTCCGCGAGAAATGGAAACCCTCGCCGCTGAAATCCCTGCCGTTCCTCGGCGGATTTCTGGTGCTCCTTCTCATGCCGCTCAACACCAACCAGACCATGGTCATGACGATCGCCGGGATCCTTCTCTTCCTGTTCCTCGACAACATCGGCGGAACAATCATGAAGTGCCGGCCGGTCTGTGCCTTCTTTACCATGTTCGGCAACCTCTCCTATGAGGTCTTTTTGGTGCACCACCAGCTGATCTTTACGGTCGGCGCGTATCTTTCCGGCTATCTTTACACGAACTTTACCGTCGCCGGACAGTGGCTGTTCTTCATTCTCCTGATCCCGTCCATCCTGCTCTCTGCAAAGGCCGTCCAGCTTCTGATCCGCGCCTTTACCGGCACGAAATTTTTCAAAAAGATCGAAGGCTTCTTCGTACCGTCGAGCTCTGCAAAATGATCAGCGCGTTTCCTCTCCGAGCTCCTGTTCCGCGACCAGATAGATCGGCCGTTTCTTTGTCTCTAAATACGTCTTCGCAAGATACTGCCCCAAGATCCCGATGCAGAAAAGCTGCACGCCGGACACGAGCAAAAGGATACAGACCATGGAAGGCCAGCCCGACGTCGGGTCTCCGAAGGCCAGCGTTTTGATCACGATCACAATGATCATGATAAAGGCAACAAGGCAAAATAGCGTTCCCACGAGGGACGCAAACGTCAGCGGCGCCGTGGAGAAGGCCACGATCCCGTCGATCGCGTAAGCAAAGAGCTTCCAGAACGACCACTTGGTCTCTCCCGCAACCCGTTCTACATTCTCATATTCCAGCCATTTCTTTTTATATCCGACCCAGCCGAAGATGCCTTTCGAAAACCGGTTATACTCTCCCATCGAAAGGATGGCTTCCACCACCTTCCGATTCATGAGCTGATAATCTCTTGCCCCGTCCACGACCTCGGTCTTGCTCAGGCGGTTGATCAACCGGTAAAAGCACCGTGCGAAAAAGGAGCGGATCTTCGGCTCACCTTTACGGCTGACACGCCGGGTGCCGACGCAGTCCACCCCGTCTTCCCGGATCGAACGGATCATTTCCGGCAGGAGCGACGGCGGGTCCTGTAAGTCCGCGTCCATGATCGCCACAAGCTCTCCCTTTGCATGGGAAAGCCCGGCATAGATCGCCGCTTCCTTTCCGAAGTTTCTGGAAAACGAGATATAGTGTACCGTATCCGAAGCTTTGCTCAGCTTTTTCAGCATCTCGAGCGTCCCGTCCGTCGACCCGTCGTCGATGAAAAGGTACTCAAATTCCATCCCGAGAGACTTTCGGACTTTTTCGGTTTCCTTGATAAAATACGGTATTGTTTTTTCTTCATTCAATGCAGGAATCACGATCGTAATATCCGGCCTATCCACTCTTTCCCACCTTCTTTCGTAAGATCCCCAGCGGGATCTCCAGAACAACATGGACGATCAGCGCCCATAGCAGCGCGGACAATATTGCCCTCGCGATATACTCTCCCCGAACTACGATCCCCTGATACCGGCAGAAATTCGACCACTTGATGTAGTACTGAAAATGGATGAGATACAGGGGATAGGTCAGTGCGCTGCAAAACCCGACCACGGCGGCAGGGATCGCCGGCACCTTCACTTTTTCAAAGCAGCCCTTTAGGAACAGCACCAGGAAAAGCGCTCCCAGCGCAAACAATGTAAAGCCAAAAACTTTCGCAAACGGGCCATCGTTTTTTTCATAGAGAAGATCGTAAAACCCGGGTACCGCCAACGCGATACAGGCCACGGAAAGCAGAAGCGCCATCGGTCCATGGAAGGTTTTTCTAAAAAACTCCGGCTTCCTTTTCTCCAATGCAGCGGCAAGGATCCCATATCCGAAGGAATCCATCGAAGCAAGCGTCTGTTTCCTGATCCCGGCATCAAATGCAACGGAGGGATCTCTTATGACAATGATCACACGGATCACATGAGAAGTAATGATGAGGAGCAGCGCCGCAAGGAGCATCCGCTTATCCCCTGAAAGCTTTTTACAAAGGCCAAGGAGCAGAAACACAAACGCCAGGAGCACATAAGTCCACTCTTCAACACATAAACTCCAGGCTACAGGCATGAAGCTCAGTGCCTTCGGCTTGTAATTCTGGAGCAGAAAAAAACACTTGATCGGGATCTTTCCTTCCCAGCCGTTCATGTACCAGGTGAAAAAAAGCGCTAAATAATAGACCGGAAGGATCCTCAGCATCCGCTTCAGAAAATGGCGGGGGACTGAAAACTCCTCCGGTTTCTTAAAAAAGCCTGCTCCGAACAGATAGCCGCTCAGAACAAAAAACACAAAGACGCTTACATATGCCACCATATCCTCTATGGGATATGGCGGAGGATCCAGCTCTGCAATCTTATAAACCGTGGTGTGACCGAAAAGGACCCCGCTCATGGCCAGGATCCTTGCGATATCCATCCCGATATTTCTATTCGCGGTAAGGGCGCGATTCATATATGCGCCTCCTCCTTGCGTTTTATGGTCATGCCGTTTCCAAAAGCTTTTCCACTGCTGCCATCCGCGCGCAGATCTGGAAGATCTTTGCCGCTTCTTCCAGCTCCTCGAGCGGCGGGAAGCTTGGCGCGATACGGATCACGGAATCCTTCGGATCAATTCCATAAGGGAACGGAGCCCCGGCGCCGGTCATGGTCACGCCGCACTCCTTCGCGAGCGTAACGATCCTTTTCGCCGTTCCCTCCGGCGCATTGAACGCCAGGAAGTAACCGCCGCGAGGCGAGAAGAAACTGCCAATTCCGCGGCTTATTAATTCTTTATTTAATACTTTCTCCACCATATCGAATTTCGGTCTCAAAATAGCCGCGTGACGGCGCATCTGTTCCTCCACGCCCTCGCGGTTCTTAAGGAACCTCACATGGCGGAGCTGGTTCACCTTATCCGGGCCGATCGTCTGGATCTTCATCATCTCCAGAATACTCTTCCGGTTATTCTCCGAAACGGCCATTGCGGAGATCCCGCTGCCCGGGAACGTGATCTTGCTCGTCGAGGCAAATTTATAGACCATGTCAGGATTTCCCGCTCTTTCGCACTCTCTCACAAGATCCGGGATCTGGGGCTTGTCATCATAAAGATAATGCACCGAGTACGCATTGTCCCAGAAGATGCGGAAATCCTTCGCCGCCGGCTTCAGGTTCGCGAACCGCAGCACCGTTTCCGTCGAATACACAATGCCTTCCGGATTGGAAAACTTCGGCACGCACCAGATCCCCTTGATCGACTCGTCTTCCGAAACATATTTTTCCACAAGATCCATATCCGGGCCCATCGGCGTCATCGGAATATTGATCATCTTGATCCCGAAAAATTCCGTGATCGCGAAATGCCGATCATACCCCGGCACCGGGCACAAAAACTTCACTTCATCGAGCTTGCACCAGGGCGTGTTCCCGCAGATCCCGTGTGTCATCGCACGCGCGATCATATCGTACATAACGTTCAGCGAGGAATTGCCGAAACAGATCACGCGGTCCGGCGTCGTATCCATGATCTCGGCCATCAGCTTTCTGGCCTCATAGATCCCTTCGAGTTCGCCGTAGTTACGGCAGTCCGTCCCGTCATCCGCCGAGAGCTTTGCCATCGAATACATGACGTCCATCATCGGCAGCGAAAGATTGAGCTGCTCCTCCGACGGCTTTCCGCGCGCCATATTGAGCTTCAGGCCCTTCGCCTGCTTGTCCTTATACTCTCTTTCCAGCGCCTCCTTTTCCTGCAGGAGTTCTTCTTTTGTCATTTCATCGTATCGTTTCATAGGCGTTCTCCTTAACATCATAATTGAGTAAATTATATAAGAAAAAGCCCCTGATCCGCAAGGGGCTTTTCTTATACATCATTTCATCTTCATTTTTTCTGAGCACACAGCTCCCCATCCTTCACGTCGATCAGGAGCGTGTCTCCGTCGGTGATGGTCTGGGATAACATCTCGCGGGCCGCCATCGTCTCCACGTTTCTCTGGAGGTATCTCTTCAGCGGCCTTGCGCCGTAGGCCGGGTCGTAGCCTTTGTCCACGACATAGTCTTCCGCAGCCTGCGTGAGCTCCACCGTGATCCCCTTGTCCTCGATCCGCGCATTCAGATCCTTCACAAGGAGCTTGATGATGCCGCCCACGTTTTCTTTCGTCAGAGGTTTAAAGAGGATCGTCTCATCCAAACGGTTCAAAAACTCCGGCCGGAAGGCTCCTCTCAGTTCGTCCAACACGGCTTCCTCCGCCTCTTTTTCGATGTTTCCGTTCTCATCGATGCCGTCCAGAAGCTCCTGCGAACCGAGGTTGCTGGTCAGGATCAATATCGTATTCTTAAAGTCCACGGTGCGGCCCAAGGAATCCGTGATCCGGCCGTCGTCCAGCACCTGCAGAAGGATATTGAACACATCCGGATGCGCCTTTTCGATCTCGTCAAAAAGCACGACGGAATAAGGCTTTCTGCGCACAGCTTCGGTGAGCTGGCCGCCCTCTTCATAGCCCACGTATCCGGGAGGCGCTCCGATGAGGCGCGATACCGAAAACTTCTCCATGTACTCGGTCATATCAAGGCGGACGATATTGCGTTCGTCGTCAAAGAGGCTCTCCGCGATCGTCTTCGCGAGCTCGGTCTTCCCAACACCAGTAGGTCCGAGGAACAAAAACGACCCGATCGGCTTCTTCGGATCCTTGATGCCGGCTTTGGAACGGATGATGGCTTCCGTCACCTTTTCCACCGCCTCGTCCTGACCGATGATCCGTTTATGCAGTTCGTCCGAAAGATGCAGGGTCTTGTTCCGTTCGGTCTCCGAAAGCTTCGCAACGGGAATCCCGGTCCAACGGCTGATGATCTTTTCGATCTCTTCCTCGGTCACTTCCTGGCGCACCAGGGAAAGGTCTTCCTTTTTCACCGCTTCCTCTTCTTCCGCCAGCTCCTTTGTGAGCTCCGGCAGGCGCCCGTATTTCAGCTCAGCAGCGCGGTCCAGGTCATAATTCTGCTCTGCTTCCGTGATCTCTTCACGCAGCGCCTCCATCTCTTCACGAAGCCGCTGCACCTTCGCCACAGCGTCCTTTTCATTCTCCCATTTCGCCTTCCGCTCATTCGCGGTATCCTTGAGCTCGGACAGCTCTTTCTGCAGATCCTGAAGGCGTTCCTTGCTGCGCTCGTCCGTCTCCTTTTCCAGCGCCTTTTCCTCGATCGTGAGCTGCATGATCTTACGATCCAATTCGTCAAGCTCCGTGGGCTTACTGTCCATCTCGGTCTTGATCAATGCGCAGGCCTCGTCCACCAGGTCGATCGCCTTGTCGGGAAGGAAACGGTCCGTGATATAGCGGTCGGAAAGCTGGGCTGCCGCCACCAGAGCCGCATCCCTGATCTTCACGCCGTGGAAGACTTCATAGCGTTCATCCAGCCCGCGAAGGATCGAGATCGTCTCCTGCACGGTGGGTTCGTTGACCTGCACCGGCTGGAACCGCCGCTCCAGGGCCTTATCCTTTTCAATATATTCCCTGTACTCATCCAGCGTCGTCGCGCCGATGCAGTGGAGTTCGCCCCTTGCCAGCATGGGCTTTAAGAGCTGTCCCGCATCCATGGCGCCGTCAGTCTTGCCAGCGCCGACGATCGTGTGCAATTCATCAATAAAGAGGATGATCCCGCCGTCGCTGCCGCGGATCTCATCCAGCACCGCTTTCAGCCGTTCCTCAAACTCCCCGCGGTATTTCGCCCCGGCCACAAGCGCTCCGAGGTCCAGAGAGAAAAGGCGCTTATCCTTCAGCTGCTCCGGCACGTCATTCCGTGCGATCCTCTGCGCCAGGCCTTCCACGACCGCCGTTTTCCCGACGCCGGGTTCGCCGATCAAAACGGGGTTATTCTTCGATTTCCGGGAAAGGATCCGAATGACATTCCTAATCTCCTCATCCCGCCCGATCACCGGGTCGCTCTCCTGGTTCTTCGCGCGTTCCACCATATCATAGCCGTACTTTTCAAGCGTATCATAGGTGCTCTCCGGGTTGTCCGAATTCACGACCGTATTCCCGCGGACCGTCGCGAGCGCCTTCAAAAATTCATCCTTCGTAAAGCCCCAGGTTTTCAGAAGATCCGTGACCTGCCGCCGGCTGTATTTCATCAGCGACAGCACGAGGTGCTCCACAGACACATAGGAATCGCCCATCTGCTTCGCAAAATCCTCCGCATGGACCAGCGCGTTATTGAGCTCCTTCCCGATCAGAAGGTCTCCGCCCTGTACCTTTGTCCGGCCTTCGATGAGGTGCTTAAATTCCCCCATCAAAGCATTGGCATCGATCCCCATTTTCTCGGCAAGCTTCTTGATCAGGCCGTCCTCCTGCTCAAAAAGGGCATAGAAAAGATGCTCTTCCGCCATCTCCTGATTTCCGTATTCATAACAAAGCTTTTCGCATCTCGACAGGGCTTCCTGTGATTTCTGCGTAAATTTCGAAATATTCATACCTGTCTCCTCCTCTGTTCATTTTCATAATGTGTTTATACCACGACTGATTAGCACTGTCAAGAGGAGAGTGCTAAAATTTTCAGAAAATTCTCACATTTATGTAATCTGCTTGTGATCCGACTCCTTCTATGCCTGCTTTGAACGAAGCAGCGTGGGTCTTTTTTTACGAAACAGGATCATGATCACGGCGACAGCGACGGCGCCAAGGCTCACCCACTGCGAGGTGGACAGGGCCAGGAAGGAACCGCGATAGTCGTCGTAGCGTAAGAATTCGATCCCAAAACGCGCGATGCCGTACAGGATCAGATAGGTTTCCAGCATATAAGGCCACTCTTTTTTGAGGCTGAGATAAGCAAGGATACCGAAAATCACGAATAATACCACCGCTTCCAGAAGCTGCACCGGAAACAGCGGGATCCCGGCCGGCGCCACGGTTCCTTCCGGGAACACGACGGAAAACGGTCCGTCATAGGGGATGCCGTAACAGCACCCGCCGAGGAAGCACCCGATCCGCCCGAACCCGTGGGCGAGCGGCACAAGATAGATCAGTTTCCTTACATACATGGCCGTATCAAGCTTATGCCATTTCCCCGCAAGGAAGATCCCGATCACGGCCGCGATGAGACCGCCGTAAAACACGAAGCCGCCGCGGAACAGATAGATAAAGTAATTGATGTCCGTCAGCCGGTCCCACTCGATCTCATTTCGGGACGCAAAGAGATAGAGGCCCTTTGCCCCGATCAGTCCGAACAGGAAGGCATAGCCCTCCAGCGCCATCACATCATTAAAATCTCCGCCTTTTTTCTTTATGGTAAAATACGCGAGCACATTCGCCAGCGCCCCGCCGATCACGACCATGACGCCGTAGGCCGGAATGTGCAGTCCGAAAATATGAAAATAGAAATGCATAGAAAAACTCCTAAGAACGCCCTGCGCATGAAAGAAGGCTTCTGGCACATCCAGAAGCCTCCATCCAATTCATTATGCTTTACATTGCGCCAAGTTCGCCAACCATTCCGGCAAGTCCGGCAAGTCCTCCGATCACCGATCCCCCACTCACGGCAATTGCAGTCGCGCACAGGATCGTGCAGACCAGAGCGATAATACCAAGCACCAGGCCAACGATACCAAGCACCAGACCGGCAGTTGCCAGGCCCTTGCCTTCCGGTTTCTTTCTTCCAAGTGCCCCGAGGATGACCGCAACGATGGAGCAGATCAGTCCTACCGGGAAGAACACAAAGTCAAAGATAACACCGGCAATGCCAAGGATCAATGCAGCTATAGCCATTATCATTCCCTCCTATGAAACAAATTAACAGTTAGAGGAATTATCGCATAACACCCCTTCGGTGTCAAGGCATTCCGCCGGCGAACGGAACCTGATCTTTTTTTGCAGTCAGTGTAACTGTTCGGAACGGGATTCTGAACAGAAACTAGTCATTTTCCCTTGTCTCTGCTATAATGGGAACACATCCGGCGCTTCCCGGCGAAGTGCCGGGAAATCCCATCTTTCAGGAGGAAAAGAAATGAAGGAAAGAAGTAAAGTCGGAAACAGGATGAAAAGAGCGGCGCTGGCACTTTCGCTATCTGCCGTTTTGGGGGCAGGCGTGCTTCCCGGCCGTACTACCGCGGCGGAGAAAGTACCTCTCCCCTCCGCGAAAGCCCTTATGGATATGGCCGTAGAGCGGCCGCTGTCCTATAAATCGGAAGCCTCCCGGCAGAAAATGCTTTCCGAAGCGGCTTCCCTGCCGGCGAAAGTGGATCTGAGGGATCAAAACGGAAAGTGTTACGTCCCCGATATCCGTTTTCAGAATCCATGGGGCACCTGCTGGAGCTTTGCCTCGATCTCTGCCTCGGAGACCAGCATCCTCGCGGAAAAGCACCTGACCCCGCAGGAATATCTGGACAGGACCGGCACGGAAATGGATCTTTCGGAAAAGCATCTGGCCTGGTACAGCAAGCACTGCCTGACAGAAGCAGATACCGGAGAAGATGCTCCTTACAGCCAGATCGGGGAAGGCTGGCACTTTACAGAACTGGAAGAATCGGCCGGAAATAAAAATATTTCCTATAACGTGGGCGGGTTTCCTTTTAATTCCTCCGGGCTTTTCTCCTCGGGTATGGGTCCTGTATTGGAAAGTACGAAATATGAAGGAGAAGAAAATGAATATCCCTTCGCGTACCGGGGAAAAGAAGGGACAGAGGTTTTAGGGCTCTTCGTCGACGACAGCGCCAAACCGGAAGCAGAGGAATATGTCAAAGAATATATAATCAGTAATTACGCCAGCCTCGGCTATGCGAGCAAAGAGGAAGCCGCAAAAGCACTGGAGGATCCGAAGTTTCTGGAAGAAAAGTACGAGCTCTTGAAAGCCGCCTATGCTCCGCGGTATGATGCAGGCGACCGGATGTATTCGGAATTTGACGACTGGTCTCTTCCCAATGATCACGAACATCGCTTTGATGTGGAGAGCTATGTACTGCAGGAGAGTACGATCCTGGAATCCCCTGCTCTTCATGATGCAAATGGAAACTATATCGGGACGGATATGGTAAATCTCCAGTCGATCAAGGAGGAAATCGCCGCCGGACGCGCT
>JAEESA010000133.1 GCA_016286115.1 Lachnospiraceae bacterium | reverse complement strand
TTTGATACGATCAAACTGGATATGCAGTTCATCCGCCAGTATGAGAAGAACAAAACAAGCGGGATCATCATCAGTAATCTTGTGAAGATGGCAATGAATCTCGGCATAGAAACCGTTGTGGAAGGGGTCGAGACGGAGACACAGGTCGAGTTCCTGAAAGAGATCGGCTGTACGAAGCTGCAGGGCTTCTATTACTGCAAACCGATCCCGCTTGACGATGTGAAAAAACGTTATGAGGACGGGATCCAGATCGGCTTTGAAAATCCGGCCGAGACGGATTACTATACCTCGATCGGCAAGGTCAACCTTTATGACATATCCCTTGCGGTGAACGAGGAACAGGAGCTTCAGAATTATTTCAATACGCTCCCGATGGCGATTCTGGAACTCGATGAAGAAGATTTTGTGATCACGAGGTGCAATCAGTCCTACCGGAACTATCTCCGGGATCATCTGCTCGTTACGGACGAGAGTTCCAGGGCAGTGGTCAGTGAAATGATGAAAACCTTTGCGAGACCGTTTTTGAAAAAAGCGCAGCAATGCGCCAGAGACGGGAAACAGGTTCTGATGGATGACAAAATTCCGGGCAATCTGATCAGTCATCTTCTGCTCCGCCGGATCGCGGTCAACCCCGTCACCCATAAAACGGCGCTGGTTCTGATCGTCCTCGGCCTGACGGAAGAGCGGCTTTCGGACAATCTGACGTATGCGCATGTGGCGCAGGCACTGTCTGCAGACTATATCGATCTTTATTATGTGGATCTGGATAATGATCACTATATCGAATATTATCCCGACCCGCAAAGCGAAGACATGGCGGTTGAGAAGCGCGGAAAGGATTTCTTCGGCACGGCGCGCCGTGACGCTCTAAAGTTTCTCTATGAAGAGGATCGGGAGCGGTTCGTTTCCAACTTTACAAAAGAGAATGTGGTCCGGTCGATCCAGGAGAGCGGCGCGTTTACGACCACCTATCGTCTTGATAAGCCGGAGGGCCCTGTCTATGTGCATATGAAGGCCATCCACATCGGATCGGCAGGAAATCATATTATCATTGGCGTCAGCAATGTGGACGCGCAGATGAAACAGCAGGAAACATTGGAACGCCTGCAGGAAGAGAACATTGCCTATTCCCGCATGACCGCGCTGGCCGGGGATTACCTCTTCTTCTATACGGTGGATCCCGAAACAGGGAACTATTATGAATACAGCGCCGCGAAAAAAGCGGAAAGCCTCGGCGCAGCCAAAGAAGGCGATGACTTCTTCATCGATACGATCATCCGCGGCGATAAGGTCATCTATCCCGAGGATAAGGAGATGTTCCACGAGAACTTCAACCGCCAGATCGTCATGGAAAAGGTAAAGAACAACGAGATCTATTCCCTGACCTACCGCCTGCTGATCGACGGAGAGCCGAAGTATGTCAATCTGCGTGCCGCCATGGTCACGGAAAAGGGCGCGGAGAAGCTGATCTTCGGTCTGAATGACGTTGACGATCAGGTGAAGCGGGATCAGGAGTATGCGCACAACCTCTCCGCCGCGAGAAACCGCGCGAATATCGACAGCCAGACCGGCGTGAAAAACGAACAGGCCTTCGAGGATATGAAGGAGCAGTTGGATCATCTGATCAAAACCCAGAGCGCCCCGCCGTTCTCGGTCGCTTTTATCGACGAGGATCTTTCTGAGAAGGACGGCGTCAGTGACGAGGAAAGGATCGCGCTGATCCGGCAGGGCTGCATGGTCATCTGCAAGATCTACCGCCACAGCCCGGTCTACCGCCTGGGTGAAACAAAGTTCGCGGTCATCTCCCGCGGCGACGACTACGAGCAGATCGATGCGCTCATGGAAAAGCTCGAAGCAAGTAACCGGGAAGAGCAGAACAAAGACACGCCGCTGAGCGCTAAGATGGCGAAATATCAGGGGGAAGACTCGATCGATGCGCTGATCGGCAAGGTGAAGTCCTAAAGAAAAGATGAAAAAAGTCCTATGAAAGCATAGGACTTTTTTTATTTCGGAAAATGCTTTTCTGACACAGAAAAAATCTTTTGTTAAACCAAGATTTTGTGATAAAATAGTAAATTGGTTAAAAGTTGATTTTTTTTGGAGGTGAATGATGGCGGATTGGATCATTGTGGTGGATGATGACGTTACCAACCTGAAGATGGCGGGGCATATCTTAAGCAATGCAAACATGCGCGTGACGGCTTTAAAGTCGGGGCAGGCGCTTTTGGATTACGTGGCGGGAAACGGCACGCCGGACCTGATCCTTCTGGACATCATGATGCCGGAAATGGACGGGTTCCAGACGATGGAGGCACTGCGGAAATGGGAAGAAGAGGAGGGGTTTGAATATAAAACGCCGGTGATCTACCTGACCGCAGACGAAAGCGAGGAAACGGAAACAAAGGGGCTGTCGCTCGGGGCCATGGATTTTATCAAAAAGCCCTTTGTGCCGGATGTTCTGACGCTTCGCGTGCGGCATACCACAGAGCTCATCCGCCTGCAGCGCGGACTGGAAAATGAGGTCAAGACCAAGACCGAGGAAAATAAAAAGCTCTTCATGCATGTCGTGCAGTCCTTAGCGGACGCGATCGACGCCAAGGATACCTATACCAACGGCCATTCCGGCCGCGTCGCGCTGTACTCGAGAGAGATCGCGCGGCGGATGGGGTACAGCCCCGAGCAGCTGGAAAAGATCTATATGATGGGACTGCTTCACGACGTCGGAAAGATCGGCGTGCCGGACGCGGTCATCAACAAACCCGCGAAGCTCAATGAGGACGAGTTTGACAAGATCAAGAACCACCCGGTCATGGGCGCGAGAATCTTAAAAAATATCAGGGAAATGCCGACGCTCGCCAACGGCGCCCGCTGGCATCATGAGCGATACGGCGGCGGAGGCTATCCCGACAGCCTGTCCGGAACAGACATCCCGGAGGAGGCGCGGATCATCGCCGTTGCGGACGCCTATGACGCCATGAGCAGCCGCAGGAGTTACCGTGATGTGCTTCCGCAGGAAAAAGTCAGGAGTGAGATCCTGAACGGAAAAGGCGAGCAGTTCGATCCCGCGATCGCCGATATCATGCTTGCCATGATCGACGAAGACACCGATTATACGATGAGGGAGGAATAATTGCATGGAAGGCAGGAAAGAAAATGATATCCGCGCGATATCGCACATCATGCTCGTTGTTACGATCGCGATCTTTTCCCTGGTGCTTGTGCTCTTAAACATTCTTCTCGAATGGGAAAAATGGACGATCCCGCTTCTTCTGTTTGCTGTCGTTTTATGCTTCGTATTGCATATCACACAGCGCCTGGCGGAAAATATCCGGATCATAATCTATGCCATCATCCTGATGGTGGAGATGTTCTATTACTGCGCCAATATGACGACGATCTTCGACTGCACTCCCGTCGTGCTTGTGATCCTTATTCTTATTTCCATTACACAGGAAAAACTGCTGACGACGCTTTGCGTACTCGTCGGTTTTGCCGGCATGATCTTCCAGGTCGTATCTACTGCTCTTGAAACCCCCGGGTATGCCCCGGATCTCTCTACGGTCGTCAGGACCGTATGGCACATGATCCTTTTATTCCTTGGTGCCACGATCGTTCTTCTCATGATCGGCGCGATCAGCCGGATGGAAAGTGACTTCAAGCAGACCGTCAGCTCTCTGGAAGGCGTGAACCGCAGCGCCAGTGATTTCCTTGCCAATGTATCCCATGAGATCCGCACGCCGATCAATGCTGTAATCGGCCTTACCGGCGTTATTCTCGAAAAGGAAAACGATCCTTCGATCCGGCCCGATCTTCTCGCCGTGGAAGCGGCCGGCAAGCGGGTCGCGGAACAGATCAGCGATATTCTGGATTATTCCGAGATCGATATGGACAGCCTTGCGGTCAACTCGGAGGATTACATGCTCTCCTCGGTCCTGAACGATCTCGTGACGCAGCTCGCGCCAGCGAAGGCAAAGGGGATCGAGCTCGTCATCGACGTCGAATCTTCGATCCCGACCGTAATGCATACCGATGTCTATAAGTTTAAAAAGATCCTTTGGCATCTGATCAGCAACAGCTTGAAATACACGCCGGAAGGCGGCGTTTATGTCCATATCAGTTCCATCCCGCAAGACTATGGCATCAATCTGATGATCGAGGTTTCGGATACGGGGATCGGCATGAGCGCAGCGGAGCTGGAGCGTGTTTCCGAGCGCTTCTATCAGGCAAATTCCGGCAGGACCCGTTCCACGAGCGGCCTTGGCCTTGGCATGTCGATCGTGGCCGGTTTTGTCAGCGCGCTGAACGGCTTTATGACGGTCGAATCGGTTCCGAACAAAGGGACCACGGTGCGGGTCAGCATCCCGCAGCGCGTGGTCAACGCGGGCGAATGTATGTCCGTCCGTGACCGCCAGCGCTTAAGCCTTGCCGCACTCCTTCATTTCGAGAAGTTCCCGAATGCGCAGGTGAGGGAATACTATAACGCCATGCTGCGTGATATCGTTGCCGGGCTGCATGTGCAGATGCACCGGGTCGAGACCGTAGAGAACTTAAAGAAATTGGTCGAAAATGTGAAGCTCTCGCATCTTTTCGTTGGCGAGGAAGAATACCGGTCGGACATTCCTTATCTCGAGCGGCTGGCAAAGGATGTGCTGGTTTGCGTTGTGGCGGATCGGGATTTTCAGCTTCCCGCAGGTTCGCATATCCGGGTGTTGAAAAAACCCTTCTACTGCTTCCCCGTCATCACGATCCTGAACATGAATGTGGGCGATATTGAGGAAGAGGAAGGACGGCTTTCCTGCCCCGGCGTCCGGGCACTCGTTGTGGACGATGAACCGATGAACCTGACCGTGTCCACCGGGATCTTCAGCCGTTACGGCATGGTCGTTACGACCGCCGGTTCCGGCCTGGAAGCGATCAATTTATGCAAGAACAATGAATACGATATCATCTTCATGGATCACATGATGCCGGGTATGGACGGCGTGGAAGCCATGAAGAGGATCCGCGGCACCGCAGGAAAGAGCCGGAACGACATACCGATCGTGGCGCTTACCGCAAACGCGGTCAGCACAGCACGTGAAATGTTTATCGCGGAGGGCTTTGACGCCTTCGTCAGCAAACCGGTCGAACTTATCGAACTGGAGCGGGCCCTTCGGAAAGTCCTGCCGAAATCGCTGATCATGGATGAAGTGGAATCCGATAAACCAAGTGCCTCAGAAAAAGTAGAGGAAGAAGCTAAAACCAAAGTGTCCGCAGCGGAACTCTTCGGACCGTTAAAGGAACTTGGAGTCGATATCGATAAGGGGCTTCATTACTGCCAAAACGACGGCAGCTTTTATCAGTCCCTGCTCCTGCAGTTCTCCGGAGATTCCAAGGAGAAGCGGGAAAACGCTTCGAAATTCTATCAGGCGAATGACCTGGCGAATTACGCCATTATCGTTCACGCCTTAAAGAGCACGGCGAAGATGATCGGCGCTCTGTCGCTTTCCGACGAGGCGCTGGAGCTTGAGCTGGCGGCAAAAGAAGGCCGGCGGGATTACATCCGGGATAACCATGCCGTGGTCATGGCGGAGTACGAAAAACTCACCGACCAGATCCTGCTTCGTTACGCCCCGCCCGAACAGTCTTCCGATGGCGATCCTGACGACGATATCCTGGAATTTTCTCCGGCAACGGATGTAAAACCGAAAACCTCATCGGAGGAGATCCTGGAATTCGGCCCGGTAAACAAAGAGGAGGAAATTCTGGAATTCGGGCCAAAGGATAACAAGAACGACGATGACGGCATACTGGAATTTTCGCCGAAAGGAGGTGAGTGATCATGAATGGGATCAGGAAGTTCTTTCAGATGATCACAGGGAAGGATCGTGACTTTAAGGAACGTATTTTCCTTCTGATGACTTCTTTAGCCTATCTGGCAGTCATACTCGCTCTGATCGGGGATATCATTTCGGGCGAAAATATCGTGAAGATCCTTGTTCTGACCGGACTGATCATTGCCACTCCGATCGTGATCATTGTATCCATGCGGCTGAAACGGATCCAGGTCGGCGGAGCGATCGTTGCTTTCGGTATCGTTTTGTTCATCCTCCCCGTCACGTTCTTTTTCGGCGGCGGTATGGAAAGCGGATCCATGATCTGGGTGGCCTATGCTTATCTCTATGTCGGCATGGTCCTTACCGGACTGCTCCGAACCATCATGCTGGTGCTGTTGTCAGCCCTGACCGTCACGGAAATTACGGTCGCCTATTTGTGGCCCTATATTATCGCGCCGCATTCCAAAGAAAAGTGGTTTTTGGATACGGGGATCTCAGTCCTGCTGGTCGGTTTTATGATCGTGATCATGGTCACGTTCCAAAATAAGCTCTTTGTCAACGAAAACGAGCAGGCGAAAAAACAGGCCCGTGAGATCGAAGAACTGAACGAGGCGCAGAACCGCTTTTTCTCGAGCATGAGCCATGAGATCCGCACGCCGATCACGACCATCATCGGTTTAAATGAAATGACGCTCCGTGAGAACATTTCTCCCGAGGTCAATGAAAACTCGGCCAATATCCAGTCCGCCAGTACAATGCTCTTAAATATCATCAACGATATCCTGGATATGTCCAAGTTCGAATCCGGCCAGATGCAGCTGACGAAGACGCCGTACCATACGGGCGACATGCTGTCGGAGATCGTCGGCATGCTGTGGCTGAAGGCAAAGGAGAAGAACCTTGCGTTCCACATCAGCGTCGCCCCGGATCTTCCGGACGAACTGATCGGCGACGAGGTCCGGATCAAGCAGATCTTGATCAATGTTCTGAACAACGCCATCAAATACACGAGCGAAGGCTCGGTCACGCTTTCGATCCAGTGCGTGCGGACCGGGAATACCGGCGTGAACGTCATCTACAGCGTCAGCGATACGGGCATGGGGATCAAGAAGGAAAGCATCCCCTATCTTTTCACCGCGTTCAAACGTGTGGACGAGGAAAAGAACCGGTATATCGAAGGCACGGGACTTGGCCTTTCCATCGTGAAACAGTTCGTGGATCTGATGGGCGGGAAGATCACCGTCAACAGCGTGTACACAAAGGGTACGACCTTCCTGATCGAGATCCCGCAGCAGGTTTCCGGATCCCGCACGATAGGCGTTCTGGACATGGAAAAGCGGCATGACTTAAGCCGCAGCATTCACTACCATCAGAGCTTTGAAGCGCCGAACGCGAAGGTGCTTGTGGTTGATGATACGGCAGCAAACCTTCTGGTCGTGACCAAGCTCCTCCGCGAAACGAAGATCCGTGTCGATACCGCAGGGAGCGGGGAGGAAGCGCTGAAAAAGACATTGGAAGAGCATTACGATGTGATCTTCATGGATCACATGATGCCGCAGATGGACGGGATCGAATGCAAGCACCGGATCGTGGAACAGATCGGGGGCTTATGCAAGGAAAGCAAGATCATCGCGCTGACCGCCAATACCGGCGGAGAATCGACGGCGCTCTATGCGAGAGAGGGCTTTGACGGATACCTCGTCAAGCCGATCAGCGGCGAGGATCTGGAGGAAGAATTAAGAAGGCAGCTCCCGAAGGATCTGATCCATCTCACCGGATCGAATGAAGAGATCCTGGAAGAAAGCCTTTCCTGGACGAGCAACGTAACGAAAAAAGCGCAGGTTGCGATCACGACGGAAAGTGTGGCAGACCTGCCGGGAGAACTGGCGGAACGCTATAGGATCAATGTGATCCCGCACATGGTCAGTACGGAAGACGGGATCTTTAAGGATGGCCTGGAGATCGAACAGCAGGGCCTTCTCGCCTACATGATGAAGAGAGATTCTTCCGTGCAGACGCTGGCTCCGGAAGTCAATACGCACGAAGCGTTCTTCTCTGAGCAGATGGAACGGGCCAACAATATCGTGCATATTTCCATCTCGCGGCACATGACAAAGAGCGGTTATCACTTTGCTTACGAAGCGTCGCAGGCATTCGACAATGTATCAGTCGTGGATTCGGGGCATCTTTCAAGCGGCCAGGGGTTGATGGCGCTCGAAGCGGCGCGCATGGCGGAAGAAGGAAAGAGCGCCGAAGAGATCGTGCAGGCAATGGAAACACTGCGTCCGCGGATCCATACGAGCTTTATCGTGGACAATCTGGATTTCCTCGCGAGAGCCGACCAGATCGGGCAGAAGATCGCGGATGTGACAAAAGCATTGATGATCCGACCCGTCCTTGTGCTGAAAAAAGGAAAGATGGGCGTGGGCCGGATCTTCCTCGGTTCCAGGCAGCAGGCCTGGCGGAAGTATATCCGTTCCGTGTTAAATACCACGGGCGAGATCGACACACGGATCCTCTTTGTGACCTATGTTGGCCTTACGCAAAGCGATCTGGAAGGGATCCGCGCGGAGATCGAAAAAAGGATGAAATTCGACCGCATCTTCTTCCAGAAGGCGTCTCCCGCCATCGCCGTCAACTGCGGCCCGGGAACATTTGGATTATTGTTTATAACAAAGTAACTTTTCAAAAAGGATTATCTGTCTCATGAAAAATTTGCGTGTAAGAATGACGATCATGATCGTCCTTGCGGTGCTTTTAAGCTCCGGGCTGCTCTCGCTGATCAGCTTTTTAAGGGCGCGGGATACCATGGCTTCCCAGCTTGAGGA
>JAEESA010000132.1 GCA_016286115.1 Lachnospiraceae bacterium | reverse complement strand
AGGCAGAATGGTATTTTGCAAATAAAGTGCGGATTACCGCAAAATGCCGTGAGGCGATATGGGAACATAGTGTTGTTATCATACAGCGGAGGAGGATAAGGTGAGATATAAAACATTGGGAAAGACGGGGCTTAAAGTCAGTGAGATAGGTTTTGGGGGAGAGTGGTTAGAACGCCATGAGTTTGACGAATCTGTGGAACTGATAAAGCATGCTGCCACAAAAGGCATTAATATCATTGACTGCTGGATGCCGGATCCGAAATCAAGGGATATTATCGGAACGGCCATGGAAGGAAACCGTAAGAACTGGATCGTACAGGGGCATATCGGATCGACATATCAAAACGGGCAATATGTCAGGACGAGGGACATGCAGCATGTGGTTCCGGCTTTTGAAGACATACTGGTTCGAATGAAGACGGATTATATCGATCTCGGAATGATCCACTATATCGATGCGCAGGAAGACTGGGATCACTGTATGAATACCGATTTTATCCGGTTTGTTCACAAGCTTCATGATGAAGGAGTGATAAAGCACATCGGGTTGTCTACCCATAATCCCAGGATCGCAAAGCAGGCAATTGAAACCGGGTTCATAGAAATGCTCATGTTCTCGGTCAATCCGGCATTTGACATGCGCCCCGCGACGGAGGACCTTGATTCGATGTTTGGAGGCTATGACGGAGATTATTCCGGTATCGATCCTGAAAGAGCGGAGGTTTACCGGCTGTGCGAGGAAAATGAAGTCGGTATTACGGTTATGAAGGGATTTTTCGGAGGGGCATTGTTTGATGAAAAGCGCTCTCCGTTTGGGGTGACATTTACGCCAACGCAGTGTATTCATTATGCATTGACAAGGCCCGGAGTATCGTCGGTTATGTGCGGTTATGATACAAAAGAGCAGGTGGATGAGGCGGTGGCTTATGAAACGGCCACAGCAGAAGAACTTGATTATGCTTCGGTCATTGCATCTGCACCGATGCATTCTTATATGGGGCAGTGTACATACTGCGGGCACTGTAAACCCTGTCCTGTGAATATTGATATTGCAATGGTGAATAAGTTTTATGATCTTGCTGCAGTGCAGGAAAATGTTCCGGAGAGCGTAAAAGCCCATTACGAGGCGCTTGGAATAACGGCGTCTGCGTGCGTGGGATGCAAAAGCTGTGAAAGCAGGTGCCCGTTTGGCGTAAAAGTGGCGGAAAGGATGAAAGAGGCACAAAATCTTTTTGGCTTCTAGAAGTCCGGGAGATCTTTTTGAAAAAGCGGGATTGAAATCGCGCATGTGGTCACAGCGCATGGTAAAAATTTAGAAAAAGGGGAAGTATGATCAAGGGAATTCATCACATATCGATGAAATGCGGGACAAAGGAAGAGTTATCGAAGGTAAAGGATTTTTATCTTTCTGTATTGGGATTGAAGATGATCCGTGACTGGCCGGAAGGAATGATGATAGATACCGGCAATGGACTGATAGAGATCTTTACGAATGCAGATGGAGAGCACCGCCTGGGATCCATTCGCCATTTTGCATTACTCTGTGATGATGTTGATGAGATCACGGAAGCCGTCAGGACGGCCGGATATGAAGTGATCGTTGAACCGAATGATAAGGTTATTCCGTCTGACCCCGTATATCCCATAAGAATGGCCTTTTGCATAGGGCCGCTTGGCGAACAGATAGAGTTTTTCTGCGACGAAAACAAAGACGGATCTGTCAGAGCTTACTGAAGCCGGGATCGATCATGAACTGAAACACCGGGAAGAAACGAGGCTTTGTGGAATAGAGGGTATTTCGTAAAGGTTGAAGAGAACTATGGAGGCGAAAGATGATAACAGTTTATTGCTACTCAAAATGTACAACATGTAAGAAAGCTTTGAAATGGCTGGACGATAATGAGATCGAGTACACGTTGGTCGACATCAAGGGAGATCATCCCGATGAGAAGACGATACGGCAGCTTCATGAGAAAAGCGGTCTTCCGCTGAAGAGGTTCTTCAACACCAGCGGCCAGCTTTACCGTGAAATGGAGCTGTCAAAGAAACTGCCGGATATGAGCGAAGATGAGATGTTCAAGCTTCTGGCTTCCGATGGGATGCTGGTTAAGAGGCCGCTGCTCATTACAGAGGATAAGGTGCTGGCCGGGTTCAAGGAAGCGGACTGGAGAGAGGCATTATAAGTTCGGGATATAGTTAAAAAGTTGGATGCGATAAGTGGGAGGATGGTCAGATGTCCCGGATCAGGATATCGCCGGTACAATTTATTCCGATAAGCTTTCTGCTGTTAATCCTTTGCGGAACGCTGCTTCTTATGCTGCCGTTTGCCACGGCAAGCGGAAAACCGGCAGATGTCTCCACTGCGCTGTTCACGGCAACAACGTCGGTTTGCGTAACAGGGCTGGTGGTTGTTGATACATTTTCATATTGGAGTACCTTCGGACAGGCTGTGATCCTGGTTCTTATTCAGGTTGGCGGCCTCGGCGTAGTGACGTTTGGCGCAATGATCATGCTTATTGGCAAACGCAAGTTCAGCTTTGGAGACCGTAAGCTTTTGGGGAATGCGCTCAATGTTGAGAAAAACCGGGGGCTGCTTTCGTTCTTGATCCGTATTTTCAAGGGGACGTTTCTTGTGGAAGGCATTGGCGCGGTGCTGTCCATGTTTGTTTTCATACCGCGCCTGGGGATCGGGAAAGGGATCTGGGCATCGATCTTCCATTCGGTATCGGCTTTTTGTAATGCGGGTATGGATGTGGTCGGATCGGACAGCCTGATCAGTTTACGAGAATCGAATCTTCTTATGATCGTGACGATGGCGCTGATCGTTATGGGAGGATTGGGCTTTGTCGTATGGTTTGAACTCTACGATGGGATAAAGGACGGGATCAAAAAGAGATTTTCGTTTCCTGAGATTGTAAGAAGGCTTCCCGTTCACAGTAAGGTCGTCTTATGCGTTACGGCGGTTTTGATCATCGGCGGCGCGGTGGCAGTATTTGCGGCAGAGTATCATAATCCGGCAACGATCGGGGGAATGAGCTTGCCGGATAAGGTGATAAACAGCCTGTTTCAGTCGGTGACGTTCCGTACGGCGGGATTTGCCTCTGTTCCGCAGGAGGGGCTGACAGAAGTATCCTGCGTGCTCGGATATTTCCTTATGTTCATCGGTGGATCGCCGATCGGTACGGCGGGCGGGATCAAGACGGTGACGGCGTTTCTGGTGTGTATGAATGCGCGTTCCTACATAACAGGGCACAGGGAGATCGTTATTTTCAATAGGAGCGTTTCACCGGAGCAGATGCATAAAGCGTCCGCTGTTGCGGTGGTGAGCCTTGGAGTGGTTGCGGTTATGACCATTTTGCTTATGGTGTTTACCGGTAACGCGCTGACGGATTCGTTATATGAGGTTACGAGCGCGCTTGCCACGGTCGGGCTTTCGAGGGGGCTGACACCCGGGCTAAATCTAGCGGGACGTATCATTGTCGTCATTTCGATGTATCTGGGAAGAATAGGGCCGTTATCGATGGCATTATTCTTTGCCAAAAGCCCCGGAAACGAGAACCGGATAAAGCACGCGGAAGGAGAGTTCTACGTAGGGTAGGAGAGGAGCAGATATGAAGAAATCGATCGCTGTACTTGGTCTTGGAAAATACGGAAAGAGCCTGGCGGAGAACCTGTACCGCATGGGTGCGGATGTGCTTGCGGTAGATAATGATGAAGAGATCGTTAAGGATTTTGCAGATCGTTGTACGGCTGCGGTTTGTGCAGATCTTTCCAGTGAGGATGAAGTAAACGCTCTCGGGCTTAAGAGCTTGGACATAGTGGTTACTGCCATGGGGCGCAATCTGGCGGCGAGCATCATGTCGATCGCTGTTGCAAAGGAGCTGGGGGTTCCGCTTGTCATCGCAAAATCCTCATCGGAGCGGATGTCATCGATACTTCTGAAGGTGGGCGCAGACAGGATACTGAATCCCGAGGGAGCGGGAGGAAAACGTTCTGCGCGGATCCTGCTCTCATCTTCCCTTGTGGATTTCTTTGAAGTGGATGAGAACATGGATCTGGTGGAGATGATGCCGAAAAAGGAATGGATCGGAAAGACGCTTATCGATCTGAACCTGCGGAAAAAACAAAACATGAATGTCGTGGCAATAAAGGACGCAGGAGGGCATTGGGATTTTGCGGATCCGAAGAAACCGCTTACGGAAGAAAGTACAATGCTGATCGCTCTTTTCCGAAATGCTGCGGAGCATCTGATCTGAAAGAACTGAGATAAGAGCGAAATTGTTACTGCAGGACCGAGCTTAAGGGAAAAATCCGGTGGAGATATAAGGATTATGTTAACAGTTCGCAGGGCTGTACAAGCCGAATTTGATGTGATCATGGGCATTTACAAAATAGCTCAGGATTTCATGATCCGTACCGGTAATCCGAACCAATGGAAACATTCGGATCCGGCACCGGAGCAGATAGAAGCGGATATAGAAAACGGCATTTGCCATGTGATATGTGAAGGTGAAGAAATTCATGGAGTGTTTGCATTGTGCGAAGGCACCGACCCGACATATCATCCGGATGCTTTGGATAAAATGCTCTCCATGACTACAGGAACTGTTGTTTATTTCAGCATGGATTCAAGTTTGGAAAACGCGGATGCAGAGCCGATTTACTGTGGCTGTAATTCTGTGAGATATGCGGAAGAGTATCTGAAAGAGATGGGGATCCGATATCAAAAAATCCCATATACATATCATTTGGTGCCGGAAAATAAAGAGGAAAGAAAGATAGATTTTGCCTATCTGGTTATCAATAAAGTGAAGGCATAATGGAAGGAACAATGTAAGGCCATGTCAGATGAAAGTACAGGAAAATTCATAGCACTCATATTGCGGCATAAGCCGGAGACGATAGGGATCACTCTGGATGAACATGGATGGGCGGATGTTTCTGAGCTGATCGCGGGCGTGAGCAAGACGCATCCGCTGGATATGGAAGGGCTTGAAAGGATCGTGGCAGAAGATGGGAAACAGAGATATTCTTTCAATGAAGACAAGACTCTGATCCGAGCGAACCAGGGACATTCCATACCGGTTGATGTGGAGCTGGAGCAGGTGGAGCCGCCGGAGATCCTTTATCATGGTACGGCTGTGAAGTATGAGGAATCCATAGACCGGGAGGGACTGCTTCCGAAGTCCAGATTGTATGTGCATCTTTCCGGTGATGAGGAGACGGCAAGGAAGGTCGGGAGCCGGCACGGGAAGCCTGTGATCTACCGGATCAGAAGCGGGGAAATGCACAGGGACGGACACATTTTTTACAGATCGGTCAACGGGGTATGGCTGATAAAGGCGGTGCCGGTGAAGTATATGGAGAAAGAGGCGAAGGTATAATCAGAAAAATCAAGCGACCGGAGGATGGGGATATGGGTTACATGAGCGAAGGAAAAGTCATACAGTTTTTAAGGGCCTTAGGCGAGCGCATCAGAACGGTCGGTGAAGAGTATGCTATAGAGGGCGATCTGGATGATATTGTTGTCAGGTATGCTTCAAAAACGCTCGGGATCATGGATGTCGCAGATGGGTATGACGATCCGGAAAAATGGGAGGAAGCGGACTGCTCCCTGGCGGAAATGAAGGACGACCCGTATCTGGATGTGTATATCATCTGTGAAGGGGAATGGTACGAGGAAATATATCAGCACGTGGAACGCGGAACAGGTGGCTTTGGTGAGGCTTTGTATGAAGCCTTTAATTCGTCGGCTGAAGACTTTGATATGACAATGGACTTTTGCGGCGGGGCGCTGGCGTTTCAATCAAGTGAAAGCTGGGATAAGCAGAATGCGGATGAGCGGATAGCACGTGAGAAAGCAGATGAAGAAATTCGCTCTTGGACAGAAAAGAGGAGCGGGAATGTCTGATATAAGGATCATTCAGGGCAATCAAATAGGCGGATGCGTGACGGTCATTTCTACCTGCGCAGAGGGTGTTGTTCACAGAATAATGATCGACTACGGTTCATCTTTGCCGGGGAGCGATACAACGGAAGATTTCGAGTATCCGTGGGCAGATGAGCCGGTGGATGCCGTGTTTTTTACCCATTACCATGGCGATCATGTCGGGAGGCTTATGGATATCCCAAATGATGTGCCTTTGTATATGGGCGAAACCGCCAGGCAGGTCATGATCAACATACAGGAGGCTCTGGCAAAACTGCAGGATGATGAGGGTGAAAAGCATAAAAGGGTGCTCGAAGTATTGCGTGATGATGACAGGGTCCATACGTTTCATTTTAACGATAAGTATTATGACCATGTAACGGGTATTCCGGGGTTTAAGATTGAACCTTACAGTGTGGATCATTCCGCTTATGATGCGTATATGTTTCTGATAGAAGCGGATGATCCGAAGTACGAGAACGGAAAAAAGGTGATCCTTCATACCGGCGATTTCAGAGGGCATGGCAGGCGCGGAAAGGCGATGCTGCCTGTGATCCAATATTATATTCATAAGAACGGCCGCAAGGTGAATGCGCTGATCATAGAAGGGACTATGATGAGCCGCATGGAGGAAGAAGTAAAGACGGAAACCCGTATGATGTATGAGGCAGCGGATTATCTCAGAGATCATAAATACGCTTTTCTGATATGCTCCTCGACGAACCTGGATTCGCTTGCAAGTTTTTATCAGGCGGCGCAGATGGCGGCGAGCCCGTTTCGGAGATATTTGTACACATATAATGACTATTACCGCATCCAGCTTAAGACATTCTCTGATACTGCGGGCGGGTTTTCAGATGTTTATCAGTTTGAAAATGTATACAGATTGCAGCTCGATAAGGAGCTGCAATCCGGCAAATGGAAGAAGCCGATGACGCAGAAAGCCTTAATGGAAAGGACAGGGTTTCTTGCAATAATAAAGCCGGAGGATTGGTGCGAGAAATATCTGGATCCGTTTATAGAGGACTATAAGTCCGGCAAGAGCGAGATGGATCAGATGCCGGTGATCATATACTCCATGTGGGAAGGATACATCCGGGAGTATTCCAAAGATGAAAACGGCAACAAGGTCGAAAATAAAGCAAAGAACCGGGCGTGGATCGATTTCCTGAAGAGGCAGGAAGGGAAGGGCGTGGAACTAAAGCACATACATACAAGCGGACACGCATCTCCGCAGATGCTCGCGGATGTGATCAAAGCCGTTGCACCGACAGATGAGATCTATCCGATGCACACGGAGAAGCCGGAGAGGTTTAAGGAATTGGATATTGGGGAATATGCATCAAAGATTGTGGAAATATGAAAATGGTTGGGAAAATATGAAAGTAAAAAAAGACATATTGAATGCATTAAAAAAAGCAGCACCGGGGAGAGCTATAAGGTTACCGAGAGACTTGGATTTTGAGTATAGTGGGAAAACGCTTACTATTACTATTTACGATAAAGGTGTAGGATATGGATATCCGAATTCAAAGGGTAATATCTTGCATCTCAATATGCAAAATGATGGCGCAGCATTTGAAGGGTGGGCTATTGTTATCCGAACATACTGGAACAAGAGCGAACAGTATAATGTAAAGCTGAAGGCAGACTGCGCTCTGCCCAATGTCAGAGAAACATTTATCGAGAAGCTTCACCCGGAGGTTTCTTCAGGTCATTACGGAAGATTCCTCTATCGAGCTTATAAGTTCCGGGAAGAATTTGAATGGTTTGAATTGGATGAAGAAATTGAACAAGCAACAAATTATTATATGGATCTTGTCACAGACAAAGAGAGAAAGGTGACAAACCATTTGCCAAAGGGGGAAGCCGGTAATAATAGGAAACCGGAGATAAGAGCTGAAAAGGCTTTTTCCGAACATCCGGATGAACTGGTTAAAATAACATATGGACGAATATCCGGCGACGTGAACAGGCAGCTGAATTGTTGGCTTGAATCAGGAGATGGAAAATATCAGTTTTTGACTGACGGAAAATCTGCTATAGATCTTTGGAATATGTCAAATTCTACGCTTCACATATTCGAACTTAAGGCAAAAAACAATATTAAGGTGGGCATTATTTCGGAACTGTTTTTTTATTCGGAATACTGCACAGATTTTTATGGTAAATATGCCAGGTTTGAATCCAGAAATCCTAAAGATACAGAAAACGTCAGAGGATATGCGGATTTATATAACGGCCAGACCAAAGGCAAGATTAATAGTGTTGAAGCTTATTTCCTGGCCGATAATTATCATCCGTTAGTAAATGAAGAAACAGTAAAAACACTGAATGCGAATCGAAAACAGATAAAGTACACTATACTTAAAGAATATAATCTGGAAAAAATGCTGTCATATACAAAAACAGATGGCTGAATATATTACAATATTGTTGTCGCCGGAAATAGATAGGATGATACAAAACAAACCTTCGCGGCAATGATATTGGAGATGCGTATCATGAAGAATGGTATGATCATTGGGGGATATTCCTTCCGGATGAAGGATGGTGCTTTCGGGAGAATGAGGCAGGGTCGGCCAACAAGAAAGAACAGATATTAAGGAGATAACAATGACTCAGACAGAGCAGCTGATTTAGTCGATCGTTTATGAGGAATTTGAAAAACTGATTATGAATTAAGAAGGCTTTAGAAGAACTTGATCTAAATTCAAGAATAAAAGAAATAATAAAAACGACAATTAGCAAA
>JAEESA010000131.1 GCA_016286115.1 Lachnospiraceae bacterium | reverse complement strand
GCACCAGTTGTGCCGGATCCTTTTGCTGGAACAGTTGTACAGGGCTTTTAAGATCCTGCGGAATGAGCCCTATCACAAATAAGGGAGAAATATTGGATCTCGAGAATGTATTCGGACAGTTTGACTGTCACGCAAAGAAAATAGAAAAAACCTTTCATGTGACGCTGGTCACCCGGGACGGGGGGATCAAGGTGCTTGGCGAGGATACGAACAGGGCCGCCGCGGAGCGCGTTTTGAAGGAAATGCTCCGGCTCGATGAGGACGGGACCGAGATCACCGAGCAGAAGGTGGATTACCTTCTGACCCTGGCGGAATCCAATCAGGAAGAAAAGATCCATGAAGTGGAAAAGGACGTGATCTGCCATACCCTGCACGGGAAGCCGGTCATGCCGAAAACCCTTGGCCAGAAGCAGTACGTGAAGGAGATCAAAAATAAGATGATCGTCTTCGGGATCGGCCCTGCCGGTACCGGAAAGACCTATCTTGCGATGGCAATGGCGATCAACGCGTTCAAGAACGAAGAGGTATCAAGGATCGTTCTGACGCGGCCTGCAATAGAAGCGGGAGAGCGCTTAGGCTTCCTTCCCGGAGACCTGCAGAGCAAGGTGGATCCGTATCTGCGGCCGCTTTATGACGCGCTGTTTCAGATCATGGGTAACGAGAGCTTTAACCGGAATATGGAAAAAGGCCTGATCGAGGTCGCCCCGCTTGCCTATATGCGCGGGCGGACGCTGGATAACGCGTTTGTGATCCTGGACGAGGCCCAGAATACTACGCCGGCGCAGATGAAGATGTTTTTGACCCGGATCGGCTTTGGGAGCAAGGCCGTCATCACGGGAGACCTGACGCAGAAGGACCTTTCGCCCGGAACCGCGTCGGGCCTTGACCATGCGCTCAGCGTCCTTAAAAACGTGGAAGAGATCGGCATCTGCCGCCTGAAAAATGAGGACGTGGTACGTCATCCCCTGGTCCAGAAGATCGTGAAGGCGTATGATGATTATGAAAAAAAGGGCCGGCATAATAATGACTCGCGCGGCAGGAGCAGAAAATGATCCCGGAGAAACAATTTGTCGGTAAACGAATTAAATATCTGCTGATCTCCGCCGCCTTCTGGCTTGGAATGATCATTTTCTTCCTGTTCCGTTTTTCCGGAGGGTTTGAGCGGCTGATCATCAATCTGATTTTGCTGCTGACCTTTGCGACGCTTTTCGTGTGCCTTCTGGTCAGCCGGCGGGTCCGCGGCTCTTTTGCCCAAAACACGTCGGAAGATTACCGCGGGGTCTGCATCATGACCGGGATCTCGGTGTGCATCCTTGTCGTGTTTTCATTCCTCCCGCATTACACCGCGCCGTTTCTTCTGATCGCATTTCTGTTTACGCGGGGCGCGAACGTGGAAGTGGCGATGATCATGGTGGCAGGGGAAGCGGTGATGTTTTCCCTGAACCGGACCGGCGGGCTCTATGAGCTTACGACCTATCTCGTTTTATGCATGGCGGGGGCGATCCTGACGCCTTTATATGAGAAAAAGAAGAACAGGCCGATGCTTTCCTTCATCCTCCTGTTCATCTCGGTGCTCGCGCCGACGATCTTTTCCTATCTGCCGGATGGAAAGATCAAGCCGACGGTCGTCTTTTTCGGAATAGGAGTCGGGCTGATCACTGATTTGCTTTTCCTCCTCCTATTTGATAGAATGAGCTTGATCGTGGAAAAGCGGGAGGAAGTCGAACTTCGCTCGATCGTAAAGGCGGATTATCCGCTGATCGCCGAGATCCGCGCCTTTTCCCCGGAAGCCTATGAACACGCGAAAAAGGTGAGCCTGCTGTCGGCAAAATGCGCGGCGGCTTCGGGACTGAATGTAGCGGTCAGCGCCGCAGGCGGGCTTTATTACCGGCTCGGCGTGCTGGCGGGAGAGCCGGTGACCGAAAACGGAGTGAAGCTGGCGCAGCTCAACTGTTTCCCGGCGCCCGTGATCATGATCTTACATGAGTACTACGGGATCGAAGATGATATCAGCAGCCCGGAATCGGCGCTTGTGAACATTGTGGACACATTGGTCCGCCGTTCTGAAAGAATGCGCACCGAAGTGAACGGAAACGAGTGGAATCGCGAGGTCCTTATCTACCAGACGCTGAACGAAAAGCTCGCCACCGGAATGCTGGATAAATCCGGGCTTTCCATCAATCAGTACCTAAAGATCCGAGAATTCCTGGTGAGAGGAGATGATCTCCAATGACCTTGCTTTTTGCCTGTGAAACGGAAACAGACTTTCCTTTTGACCCGGAACAAACGGCCCGCGACGTGATCGAAAAGGCGCTTACGGCGCTCTCTTTCCCTTATGAAGCGCAGGTTGGGCTGACTCTGACCGATAAAGAAGGGATCCGGGAGGCGAACCGGGAATTCCGGCAGAAGGATGCGGAAACAGACGTCTTATCGTTTCCGATGCTTGAATATCCGGCGCCCGGCGATTTTTCGGATGAAGAGGCATTTTTGCAGGCGACGGATCCGGATACGCAGGAGGTCGTGCTCGGGGATATCCTGATCAACGTCGAACGTGTGAAGTCACAGGCTTTGGAGTATGGGCACAGCCTGCTCCGGGAATACGCTTTCCTGATCGTACACAGCATGCTGCATCTAACGGGCTATGACCATGAAACCCCGGAAGAGGAAGCGGAAATGTTCACAAAACAAGACGAGATCCTGGAAGGAATGGGGATCAGCCGGTGATGTGACTGAAATCAGTATTTTTTTGTGGAGGAGAATTATTATGAAAAAAAGAGTTTTAGCAGGCGTCCTGGCTCTTATCATGGGCGTTTCGATGGCTGCCTGCGGCGAGGAAAAGAAGCCGGAACCGTCGGAGACCAAAGAGGAAGCCAGCCTGGACGCGCAGATCGAGGACGTGGAAGAGGAAGAAGAGGTCCCGGAGGAGACGATCGCAGAGGAGCCCGAGGTGGTCAGCGACACGGCGCCGGCGGGGATGAGCTTAAACAACCTTTCCGGAACCTGGGTGGACGAAACGGTTGCAGAGTATCGCCCGTTTGCCTGTATGATCGAGAACGGGGAAGGAGACCTGCCGTTCTGGGGACTTTCCAAAGCGGATATCGTATATGAAGCGCCTGCGGAGAGCGATATCACCCGTATCATGGGGCTGTGGCAGGATTGGCCGTCGATCGAGAAGATCGGAACCGTCCGTTCCGCGAGAACCTATTTCGCGGCCTGGTCCAAGGAATATGACGCGCTGTTCGGGCATTTCGGATGCTCGATCTTTGCGATCCCGATGCTGCGCACGATCGACGACATGGACGGTATTGCCGTGGATATGGGCTCGGCAACGGATGAGGCGAAACAGAAACAGTCGCCCTATCTTGAGGACACGATGTTCTTCCGTGATCCGAACCGTTCTTCCGTGCATTCGGTCTATACAAGCGGGGAACTGATCCAGAAGACGATCGATAAATATCCGGATCATTATCGCCAGATGGCGAAAGACGGCATCGGCGCCCGCTTTGATTTCGCGCCGGCCAGCACGCCGGTGGACCTTACCGCAGATCCGAACGTAAAGGATTGCGTGGTCGTGGCTCCCGGCGGATATACGGACAAAAAGCCGTACTACATCTATGACGAGGCGACAAAGCTCTATAAGCGTTATCAGAAGGGCGCTCCGCACATGGACGAGCAGTATGGGGAGCAGCTTACCGCCAAAAACATCATCATCCAGAACGTGGACTGGGAGCTCTATAAGGGCGTTGACGCAGATTATGACTCTCATAACTATAAGAACATTAAAACGACCGGAAACGGAGACGGCTGGTTCATTACCGAAGGAAAGGCGATCCCGATCATGTGGAGCAAGCCCGGCGCGGATACGGACGGAGAGCCGACTGTTTTCCTGGATATGAGCGGCAAGGGCATACAGGTAAATCCGGGGACAACCTGGATCAATGTTGTTCTGAACGAGAACAAGGAGAAGACCGGAGTATATGAAAGCGAAGCGGCGTTCTCCGCAAACTAATAACTTTTTAATGCAGGGATCGATCCTTGCAGTGGCCTCGATCGTGAGCCGCGTGATCGGCCTCGTATACCGTGTGCCGATGCAGCGGATCATCGGTGATGTGGGGATGGATTATTATTCCTCGGCTTTTGAGGTGTATTCCATCCTCCTCATCATCAGTTCTTACAGTCTGCCCACGGCAGTCAGTAAGCTGATCTCGGCCAGGATCGAAAAAGGGCAGAGAAAGAATGCTTTTCGCATTGTGCGGGGGGCATTCATTTTTGCGTTGATCAGCGGGGGCGCAGTGGCGGTTCTCGTCTACTTCGGCGCAGGCTTTATCACGAAAAACATCCTCAACACCCCGCTGGCAGTGTTTTCTTTGAAGGTGCTGGCGCCGTGCCTCTTGATCGCCGCATTTCTCGGCGTGATCCGGGGCTTTTTCCAGGGCTTTGGGACCATGATCCCGTCCGCGGTCAGCCAGATCATCGAGCAGATCGTGAACGCCGTGGTCTCGGTTGCGGCGGCCTATCTTTTGTTCGGTTACGGGGCGCGTATCGGCCGTGTCCTTGGGGATGAAGAGAAGATCGGTTCGGCATACGGCGCGGTCGGCGGCACGATCGGAACCGTTTCCGGCGCGGCGGTGGGCCTTATCTTTATTTTCCTGATCTATCTCATGTACCGCTCGGTCCTGAAACGCCAGATGAAGCGGGACCACACGAAACGCGTGGAGACCGGCACTATGGTGGCATCCGTTTTACTGCTCACCATTGTTCCTGTGCTGCTTTCTTCCACGATCTACAACATCAGCTCCTTCATCGACAATGGCGTATTTAAGGCAATCGCGCTGTATCAGGGCTATTCGCCGGCGGATATCAGCGTCTGGTGGGGAAAATACACCGGAAAGTATAAGCTGATCATCAACGTTCCGATCGCGATCTCATCGGCGCTGGCGGCTTCTTCCGTCCCGGCGCTGGCGGCGTCTTATGCAAGGCGGGACCGCGAACGGATCAATTTCCAGATCGATTCGGCGATCCGATTTACGATGGTGATCGCGCTTCCCGCCACGGTTGGCATTGGGGTATTGGCAAAGCCGATCCTGATGCTGCTCTTTAATGATACGAGCGATATCGCGGCGAAAATGCTGACCTTCGGCTGTATCGCCATCGCTTTTTATTCCCTTTCCACGTTAAGTAACGGCCTCCTGCAGGGAATTAACCGCCTGCGGCTGCCGGTGTTGAATGCCGTGGTGGCTTTGGTTTTGCACCTGATCGCGCTCGTGATCATGATGTTTGTGTTCCATCTGGATATCTTTGCCGTGATCTACGCCAATATCATCTACGCGTTTCTGATGTGCGTATTCAACCAGATCGGGCTGTACCGTGCGGTAAAATACAGAATGAACGTAATGCGCGCCATCTTAAAACCCGCGCTGGCTTCGGCGGGGATGGGCGTTTTCGTATTTCTTATCTATAAGCTTTTGAGTCCGGCTTTGAAAAACACGGTAGCAACTATCATTTCCATCCTTTTGGGCTGTGTGCTTTATCTGATCCTGCTGATCCTGCTCCGCAGCATTACGCAGCGGGAGTTGGAGCGGTTCCCGGGAGGACGGAAGATCGCAGGGCTTGCGATCCGGCTTCATCTGATGAAGGAGGAGAGGGAAGATGTTGAAGAATAAGAAAAATCCGGAAAATGCGGCGCCGAAAGAGAAGAAGAAATTACGACTGAGCAATATGATGCTCGTGGTCGGTATCGTGTTTCTGGCGCTGGGAGTGATCCTGGCGGCGTTTGTGCCGGGCGTGCTTTCTTTGCTTCAGATGTGTTACCTTCTGGCGGCGGTAATGATGGGGATCGGCGTATTCATGATCGTCCGTTATTTTATGACGGAGGCGTATAAAAATCTGCATGAATACGGGTTTTCGGTCGGCGTGATGCTGGTCGCGGTCGGCGCGGTGGCTCTGGTCCGTTCCGATGCGATCCAGGCCTGGTTTTTGTATGCGCTCGGGGCGCTGGTCCTTATTGCGGCGATCTTCAAATTCCAGAATGCGCTTGACCTCAATGCGGTCCGGGACCGCTTCTGGTATATCTGGCTGGCTGTGGCCGGTGTCTTTGCCGTTCTCGGGATCATCGCAGTCATCAATCCGTTTAAGGAGATCAATGCCCACGCGCGTTATGTGGCCGTTGTGCTGATCATGGACGGGATCGTTATGGTCATCGAAGACATTTACCTTTCAAAGCAGATCAAAAAGTTTCTGAAAAGAGAAGATGAGATGGCGGAGGGGGCGCAGAATGCCTCCGCTCTGGCAAGGCCGCGCTCTGCAGCGACCGGTCCTGTGATGATGCCGCCACTTTCGCAAGATATGCCGTCACAAAACACGGGCTCGGGACCGAATCCAAACCCAAATCCCAACCCGAACCCCAACCCGAACCCCAACCCGAACCCCAACCCGAGTCCGAATCCGAATCCCAACCCGAATCCGAACCCCATGATGCAGGGGGACGTTGTGATGGACTATGGACAGCAGCAAGAAATGCCGATGAATGGCGGGCCGGAGGCATCTTACGCGGCTTCGGAACCGCAGCCGGCCGCTTCGGAAGACGGGCTTTTCTTCCACACACCGGAACCGGAGGGGAAAAATGGCCAATAGATCCCGTGTTCTGATCATCGGCGCGGGAGCCTCCGGCCTGACAGCAGCGATCCATGCGGCTCGAAACGGGACAGAAGTGACGGTATTAGACCATATGCCGTCACCTGGGAAGAAACTCCTATTGACCGGTAACGGAAAGTGTAATCTTTCCAATCTTGATCTCTCTCCGGAATACTATAACGGGGCAGAGGCCTCCTTTATTCGGGAGGCCTTTCAATGTTTTGACGCGTTTAAGACAAGGGAGTTCTTTTTAGGCTTAGGGGTTCCGCTCCGGAATAAGGACGGCTGTCTCTACCCCTATAGCGAAGAAGCGCCTGCGGTGCTGCAAGCCTTACTCTCAGAATGCGAAAGACTGGATGTTAAGTTTAATTATAATATCGGGATCAGAAGAGTGATCCCCGAAAACGGCTTATTTTTGCTGGATACGAAAGAGGGAGAGTTTTGTTCTGACCGTCTGATCCTTGCGACCGGTGGCGCGTATCGGAAGGAGACGGGAAGTGACGGCAGCGGACTTCTTTACCTGAAGGATCTAATGGAACACCCGATAGTTCCCCTTCATCCGGCGCTGCTCCCGTTGGTTTCGGACCGGCCGTATTTAGACGAAGTACAGGGCGTGAGGACGAAGGGCACGATCACGATCATCCTTGAAAACGGGGAAACGTATTGCGACACAGGGGAGCTGCAGCTGGCTTCCTATGGCCTCTCCGGGATCCCTGTGTTTCAGGTCAGCCGCCATGCCGTCAGCGCGCTGTTGCGGAAAGAAACGGTTTCCTGCGAACTCGACCTGCTTCCCGGGATTTCGGAAAATGACGCGGTTTCTTTCTACGGCTCACTCTTTAGAGGGCATACGGCTCCGGCTTCTGCGCTTTTACACGGAACGATCCATAAGAAACTGATCCCGGTGCTTTTACGGGAAGCCGGGGTGAAGGACAAAAGCGGATCCGGGATCACGGGCGAAGAGATCATCCGGTTCGTCCAAACGACGAAACATCTGTCGCTGCCGATCACGGGACACGCGAAACCGGAGATGGCGCAGTGTACTGCCGGCGGCGTGGATACTAGTTTTGTTGATCCAAAAACTATGGGGTCAACACTTGTTCCGGGACTTTTCTTCTGTGGGGAGGTTCTGGACGTGGATGGAGTATGCGGAGGGTATAATCTCCAATGGGCGTGGACCAGCGGAGCCATCGCCGGAAGGAACGCAGCTTTATCGGCAAAAATCAGCCGCTGAGTAAATCAACAGGTACGAAAGAGATCATCATGTTCAGGATCGATCAGGTGACCCTTGCTCCCGGAGAGTCGGAAAAACGGCTTCGTGAGAAGGTTTTAAGGAAACTGCATATCGCAAGTAAGGACCTTCGTTCCGTAACCGTGATCCGGCGATCCGTGGATGCGCGTAAAGGCCGGCCGGTCCGCATCCTGTACAGCCTGGCCGTTGAAGTGGCCGGGGCGCATCGGGTCAAGGGCTTACCCGTTTATGACCCGAAGCCTTATCAATTCCCGGCCGGCGGCACGACAAAACTATCGCATCGCCCGGTGATCGCCGGTGCCGGCCCTTGCGGGCTCTTTGCAGCCTGGTTTCTCGCGAAACAGGGGTTTTGCCCGCTGATCTTAGAACGCGGGAAAAAGGTGGAGGAGAGAAAAGAGGACCTGGAGAAATTCTGGGAAACAGGGGTGTTACAGCCGGATAGCAACGCAGCCTTCGGAGAGGGCGGCGCAGGCACGTTTTCCGACGGCAAGCTCTATACCTCCGTAAAAGACCCGTCCGGCCGCGGAAAAGAGGTTTTAAGGATATTTACGGCCTGTGGAGCGCCGGAGGAGATCCTTTATGACGCGGCTCCGCATCTCGGGACGGATGTGCTTTTTAAGATCCTCCGAAAGATGAGACAGGACCTTATCGACCGGGGCGCCGAGTTTTTATTTGAAACGAAGATGACAAAGATCATCACTGAAAAAGGCCGGGTCACTGCGGTGCAGGCCGAAAGCAATGGACAGATTCGTGAGATTTCCTGCGAGGTGCTGGTGCTCGCGATCGGACACAGCGCCAGGGATACGTTTGTTGCGCTATCGAACGCGGGGCTTCCGATGGAAGAAAAGCGCTTTGCAG
>JAEESA010000130.1 GCA_016286115.1 Lachnospiraceae bacterium | reverse complement strand
AAGAAGATCATTTTTGATAATGCAGAGGATATGACTGATTTTGTTAATGCAGCGGGAAGGTGTGACTTTGAGATCGATGTCACCAGCGGAAACTACTTCGTGGATGCGAAATCCCTTCTTGGCGTGATGTATCTTGGCTTCGCCCGGGAGCTTACGGTACAGTACGCGGGGAGAAACAGGAAGTTCGAGAATGTGCTGCAGAGGCTTTGCGTGGCCTGACGGATCGGCCGAAATTCATACTTTCGCTTATAAGCGGGCGGGACTTTTCCATTGAATTGTTCTGTCCGCTTAAATTTTTGTGGTAAAATACTTTCTATGGAAGACACGAAACAGGAAATCTATAAAATATCCGTCCGGGAGCTGGTGGAGTTCGTGTACCGTTCCGGGGACCTTGATAACAGAAGGGGCGGACCGTCGGACCTTAACGCGATGCAGGAGGGGGCGAGGATCCATAGGCTCCTGCAGCTGAAGGAGGGACCGGAGTACCGCGCGGAGGTGCCGCTGAAAAAGGAGATCCCGTGCGGGGAATATGGGATTTTGCTTGAAGGCAGGGCGGACGGGATCATAGAGGACGAAAACGGGATCACCGTGGATGAGATCAAGGGGATGTACACGGACGTGCTTGCGATGAAGGAGAGCGTGCCGGTGCATCTCGCGCAGGCGAAGTGCTATGGCGCGATGATCATGGAGGATCCTGAGGTGTCGGAGCTTGGGGTACGGATGACGTACTGCAATCTGGAGACCGAGGAGATCAAGAGGTTTTCGTATTCGTTCACGAGGGAAAAGCTGTTGGACTGGTTTGAGGAGACGATCCGGCTGTATCGGAAGTGGACGGATCTGGACCAGGAGAACAGGAAGGCAATGATGGCCTCGATCCGGGGGCTGGAGTTTCCGTTTGCGTACCGGCCGGGGCAGAGGGACCTCGTCATCGGGGTCTATCGGACGATCACGAGGGAAAAGCTTTTGTTTCTGCAGGCGCCTACGGGCGTGGGGAAGACGATCAGCACGGTCTTTCCGGCAGTGAAGGCCGTCGGCGAGGGGCTGGTGAAGAGGATCTTTTACCTGACGGCAAAGACGGTGACGTCCCGCGCCGCGTCGGATGCGCTGAATAAGCTGCGGGAGAGCGGGCTCCGCATGAAGGAGATCCGGCTGACGGCGAAGGAGAAGATCTGTCCCTGCGAGGAGACAGACTGCAATCCCGTTCACTGCCCGTACGCGAAGGGGCATTTTGACCGGGTGAATGAAGCGGTCTATTTGCTTTTGAAAGAGAAGGATGTTTTTAACAGGGAGGAGCTTCTTGCGCAGGCGCAAAAGCATGAGGTCTGCCCGTTTGAAATGGGGCTGGATCTGGCGTTATGGTGCACGGCGATCATAGGGGATTATAACTATGCCTTTGACCCCAACGCGAAGCTGAAACGGTTCTTCTCCGGCGGGCAGGCAAAGGAGGACGTGCTGCTCATCGACGAGGCGCATAACCTCGTGGACCGGGGCAGGGATATGTTTTCCGCGGATATCTTAAAGTCGGATTTTCTGACGGCGAAGGGGCTGATAAAGAACGTTTCCGTGTCGATCGTGAAGACCCTGGGGCAGTGCAACCGGGATATGCTAAAGCTTAAAAAGACGCATGAAACGCTGGAGGTCACGGAGGACCTTTCGGTTTTCCTGACGCATGCAAGGAACCTTTCGATGAAGATCGAGAAGCTCCTGGCGAAGAATATCGATTTTCCGGAGAAAAAGGATTTTCTTTCCTTTTATTTTAAACTGCGGGATTTTCTGCTGGCGAGCGAGAGGGCGGACGACCATTACCTCACGCTGGCGGGGCCGAGGCAGAAGGATTTCTGCGTGCAATATATGTGCGTGGATCCGTCGAAGGACCTGCAGGAGTGCCTGGACCCGTCGAAGGCGGCCGTTTTCTTTTCCGCGACGCTGCTGCCGGTAAATTATTATAAGAAGCTTCTTTGTATGGAAGAGGAGCCCTATGCGGTGTACGCGAAGAGCGTATTTTCGCCCGAAAACCGCTTTATTTCAGTGGCGTCGGAGGTGACGACGAAGTATACAAGGCGCGGGCCTGCGGAGTACAGCCGGATTGCTGCGATCCTGCGGCGGTTTACGGAGGGGAAGAAAGGAAACTACATGGCTTTTTTCCCTTCGTATAAGGTGATGGAAGAGGTGGAGGCGTTTCTGCTCCCGATGGCGGGAGAGGAACTGGAGATCCTTTGTCAGACGCAGAACATGAAGGAAGCGGAGCGGGAGGAGTTTCTGGTGAAATTCAGCGAGGACCCGGACCGGACGAGGCTGGGGCTGTGCGTGCTCGGCGGGATCTTCGGAGAGGGGATCGACTTGGCCGGAGACCGGCTGATCGGCGCTGCCGTGGTGGGAACAGGGCTGCCGCAGGTCTCTGAGGAACGGGAGCTTTTGAAGACCTACTTTGACGAACGGGACATGGACGGCTTTTCTTATGCTTATCGTTATCCCGGCATGAACAAGGTCCTGCAGGCGGCGGGACGCGTGATACGGACAGAGGAGGACCGCGGCGTGATCCTTCTTATGGATGAACGGTTTTTGCAGAGTGAAAACAAAAAGATATTTCCGCTGGAATGGGGGAACGTTCGTGCCTTTCGGGCGGAGGAACTGGAAGAAAGATTAAAGGAGTTCTGGAATGCTTGATATTTCCAAATGAAAGGGGTATAGTCAAAGGCATGGAAAAAAAAGGACTTCATATTATTATCGTAGGCTGCGGCAAAGTGGGAAGAAGCCTGACGGCGCAGCTGCGAAAGGAAAATCATGACATTACATTGATCGACCGTGACGCCTCGAAGCTTTCCGATATGGAAAACCTTTACGACATCATGAGCGTGAACGGGAACGGTGCGAGCTATAGCGTTCTGGAGGAGGCGGGGCTGGAAAACGCGGATCTTCTGATCGCGGTGACGGGTTCGGATGAATTGAACCTTTTGTGCTGCACCGTGGCGAAGAGAGCGGCGAACTGCGCGGCGATCGCGCGCGTGCGGGACCCCGATTACAGCGTGGATGCGGAATATATCCGGGAGAAGCTCGGGCTGGCCATGATCGTCAATCCGGAGCTGGAGATGGCAAGGGAGATCTCCTACATGCTGACGCTGCCGATCGCTTTGGACGTGAACACGTTTGCCGGCGGCAGATCCGAGATCGTGCGTATCAAGATCGAAGAAGGAAACGCTATGATCGGAAAGAGGCTCCAGGATTTCGGGAAGAAGATCGTCGGTATGGTGCTGATCTGCGCCGTGGAGCGCGACGGAGACGTGTACATCCCGTCCGGAAGCTTTGAGATCCGAAAAGGCGATATCGTATCCTTTGTGACGGAGCGGCGGTTAGCGCAGAAGGTCTTCCATTCGGTAGGCTTTAAGACCGGCCAGGTCAGGAGCGCCATGATCATCGGCGGCGGGAAAGGTGGGTATTATCTTGCAAGGCGCCTTATCAACCGCGGCGTGGAAGTGAAGATCATCGAAAAGAGAAAGTCCAGATGCGAGGAACTGGCAGGTACTTTGCATGATGCGATCATCATCAACGGAGACGCGCTGTCGACGGACCTTTTGCGGGAAGAAGGAATTGAATATGTGGAAAGCATCATTCCTTTGACCGGGATCGATGAGCAAAATATCTTCCTGACTTTGTACGGCAAAATGCGGAACCAGACTGCAAAGACCGTGACGCGGATCAGCCGGATGCAGTTCAGGGAAGTCCTGCCGGCGCTGGACCTTGGCAGTATCGTGGATCCGAAGGCGGTGACGGCGGAAGAGATCATTGCCTATGTCCGCGCGAAGAACAATTCCCGCGGGGAGGAGATCGAGACGCTGTACCATCTTTATGACGAACGCGTGGAAGCGATCGAATTCAGAGTCGGAGACGCTCCGGATGTGACGGGGACGAAGCTCATGGATCTGCAGTTAAAAGACAATCTTTTGATCGCCTGCATTAACCGTAACGAATCGGTGATCATCCCGGGTGGTAGTGATATGATCCTGCCCGGAGACCGGGTAATGGTGGTGACCACGCACCTTGGCATGACGGAAATTTCGGAGATTTTGGCGGATTAAGCGATGAACCATTCTATTGTCCGATACGTAATCGGGATTGTTTTGAAAATTGAAGGCGGCCTTCTTCTTTTACCCTGCCTTGTGGCGATGATCTACAAGGAATCGGTAGGTTTTATTTTTCTGATCACCGGCGTGTGTACATTCGTGCTCGGCTGCCTGATCAGTCTGAAAAAGCCGAAGGAAAATCTCTTTACTTTAAGAGAAGGCTGTATTGTGGCGGCTCTTACCTGGATCATAATGAGTCTGGTGGGAGCCATTCCCTTCTGTGTTGCGGGAGAGATCCCGAATTATCTTGACGCTGTGTTTGAGACGGCGTCCGGTTTTACGACCACGGGAGCGAGCATCCTTTCGGATGTGGAGGCCTTATCCCATACGGCGTTGTTCTGGAGAAGCTTTACCCACTGGATCGGGGGCATGGGGGTTTTGGTGTTCCTTCTTGCCGTGATCCCGATGTCCGGCGGCGGGAGCATAAACCTCATGAAGGCGGAGAGCCCGGGCCCTTCGGTCGGAAAGCTCGTGCCGAAGATGAGGGAGAGCGCGAAGATCTTATACTGCATCTATCTTGCGCTGACGGGGCTGGAGTTTCTGTTCCTGATCCTTGGCAATATGCCTGTGTTTGACAGCCTGACCATTACCTTCGGAACGGCCGGGACCGGCGGCTTCGGCGTGCTGAATTCGTCCTGTGCGGCGTATACGCCTTATCAGCAATGGGTCATTGCGATCTTTATGGTCCTCTTCGGTGTGAACTTCAATGCTTACTTCTTCATTGTGTTTAGGAAGCTTAAGATGGCGCTGTCCATCGAGGAGATCCGCTGGTATTTCTTTTTCATAGCGTCCAGTACCGCAATAATAGCCATCCAGCTGATCCATAACGCGGTGGAGTCGGGAGAGGCGATCCGCGGTTCCTTCTTCCAGGTGGCTTCGATCATCACGACGACGGGCTTTTCTACCATGGACTTTAACCAATGGGGGACAACCTCCCAGGTGATCCTGTTCTTCCTTATGATGATGGGGGCCTGCGCGGGCAGTACCGGCGGCGGGATCAAGGTCTCCCGTGTGCTGCTTCTTTTGAAGAGCGTGAAAAAGGAAATGCTGTCCTTTGTCCATCCGAGAAGCGTCCGCAAGATCATGCTGGACGGGAAGGTGGTGGAGCATGAGGTGATCCGTTCCACGAATGTGTTCTTCGCGACCTACGGCCTCATCTTTGTGGTCTCTTTGCTTCTGGTCTCGCTGGAAAACAGGGATTTCGTTACGAGCGTGACCTCAGTGACGGCGACGCTCGGGAACATCGGGCCGGGACTCGGAGACGTCGGGCCGACCGGGAATTTCGGGTTCTTTCATCCGCTGTCCAAGATCGTGCTGATCTTTGATATGATCGCGGGGAGGCTGGAGCTCTTCCCGATGCTGATGCTTTTCAGCCCGGTGGCGTGGAAGGTCGGGATCATGCGTAAAAAGAGGGCTATGTAAAAAATTATTCATATAGGAGACAAGAAAAATGGGAAACAATATTCTGGATTTTGATACGGTCTGCCTCTCAAAAGACGGAGAGGGGATTGAGATCATCGATCAGACAAAACTGCCGGGGGAGATCACCTTCCTCACCTTACGGACGGACGAGGAGATCTGGAGAGCCATCAACATCCTCCAGGTCCGCGGCGCGCCGGCGATCGGAGTGACGGCGGCTCTTGCCATGTACGTGCTTTCGCTGAAGATGCCGAAGGGGTCTTATGAGGAATTTAGGAAAGAATTCACGAGGGAGAAGGAGTATCTCGATTCGTCCCGCCCGACGGCCGTGAACCTTTCCTGGGCGTTGAATAAGATGGACGCCGTAGTAAAGGCGAATGAAGGCATGGCGCCTGACGACCTGATCCCGCTGCTGAAAGAGGAAGCGCTTCGGATCTACCGCGAGGACATCGAGGTCTGCCATGCGATCGGCGAGAACGGGCTGACGCTCGTGAAAAAGGGCGACGGGATCCTGACGCACTGCAACGCAGGGAAGCTTTGCGCCGTGCAGTACGGGACGGCGACTGCGCCGATCTATCTCGGACAGGAAAAGGGCTACGGCTTCCATGTCTTCTGTGATGAGACCAGGCCGCTCTTACAGGGCGCGCGTCTTACGGCGTTTGAGCTGCAGAGCGCAGGCGTGGATACGACCGTGATCTGCGATAATATGAGCGCCATGGTCATGAAAAAGGGCTGGGTCAACGCTATCTTTACCGGGTGCGACCGGGTTGCGGCAAACGGGGATACGGCGAACAAGATCGGAACCTCCGTTGTGGCAGCAGTGGCAAAGCTGTACGGGGTGCCGATGTACATCTGTGCGCCCACGTCCACGATCGACATGAACACGCCCACCGGGGATCAGATCGTGATCGAGGAACGTGATCCGGATGAGGTGACGGAGATGTGGTATAAACAGCGGATGGCGCCGGAAAACGTGAAGGTGTTCAATCCCGCCTTTGACGTGACGGACGCGTCGCTGATCGCCGCGATCGTGACCGAGAAGGGGATCGCGTATCCGCCGTATACCGAAAGCTTGAAAAAGATCATGGAACAGGAGTAGAAAAATGCCTGAGAATAAAGAATGCAGCAGCGCCTCAAGCTGCGACAGAGCAAGCTGTGAAGGCTGCCCCTCCAAAGCCGGCGCGGGAACGAATTCCTTTGCGGCGCCGTTGAACTCGCATTCGACGGTGAAAAAGGTCATCGGCGTGATCAGCGGAAAGGGCGGCGTCGGAAAATCCTTTGTGACCGGAAGCCTGGCGGCAGCGCTCCGCAGGGCGGGAAAGAACGTCGGGATCATGGATGCCGATATTACGGGCCCGTCGATCCCAAGGATGTACGGGATCAATGAAAACGCAGCCGGCAATGAGGATGGAGAGATCTTCCCTGTGATCGCAAAAGACGGGACAAAGATCATTTCCATTAATGTGCTGTTAGACGACCCGGCAGAACCGGTGATCTGGAGAGGACCCGTGATCGCGGGAGCCGTGAAGCAGTTCTGGACGGATGTGGTCTGGGGCGATCTGGATGTGCTCTTATGCGATATGCCGCCGGGAACCGGGGACGTGCCACTTACGGTCTTTCAGTCCCTGCCGCTGGACGGCGTGATCCTTGTGACCAGCCCGCAGGACCTGGTTTCCATGATCGTCAAAAAGGCGTATCGGATGGCGGAGATGATGAATGTGCCGGTGCTGGGCGTGGTGGAAAATTTCAGTTTTTATGAGTGCCCGGACTGCCATACGAAGCATTATCTTTTTGGCGAGAGCAGGCTGGAAGACGTTGCGGCGGAGCTCGATATCCCGATCCTGGGACGGCTGCCCCTTGACCCCGCTTTTGCTAAAAGCGTGGATGAGGGCGCGTTTTACGAGAAGGAAAATCCGTATCTTAAAGATGCGGTGGATGCGTTATGAACAGACAAAACTATTCTGTCGGGAAAAAAATCTTATTTGTGATCCTCGGTTTCCTCGCGATGCCGATCGCCGATTTCATTCAGGCAGCGGTCAGCTTCCCTGCCGCGGCCGGGATCTTTGCGGAAGCGGCGTTGGATCAGCCGGGGTCTCTGCAGGGCGCTATCGAAGGGTTTATAAAGGCGTTCATAAACGGGCGATTTGGAGATGTCGTTTCGATCGTCTATTCGATCGTGGCCATCGGGGTCTTTGGAGTATGGTTCTTCATTATTTTCCGCAAGGACCACGGGCCTCTGGTAAGGCATCGGCATCTCTCCATTCAGGTGATCCTCGGGCTCTTTCTTCTGATGATCTCGCTCCAGTTTTTATGCGACATTGTCGTCAACATTACGGAAGCGGTGATGCCCGGCGCCTTGAACCAATATGAGGAACTGATGGAGATGGCCGGTTTCGACGAGCCTTCGACGGCAGGGTATATTTACGGGATCCTGATCGGGCCGATCGCGGAGGAACTGATCTTCCGCGGGGTCACGCTCCATTACTTCAAACGATCGATGCCCTTTGTCCTGGCGAACATCTTCCAGGCGGTGCTGTTCGGGATCTATCACATGAACGTGATCCAGGGCGTATATGCCTTTGTGATCGGACTGTTCCTCGGCGGGATCTTTGAAACAGGGCAAAGCCTGATCTTCTCGATCATGGCGCACATCATCTTCAATCTTTTCGGCTTTACGGAGATCCTTACATTCGGCTCGGACACGCGGCTCTATTACTACATGTGGATGCCGGTGATGGTGCTCTTCATGGTGCTCGGCTCCATGCTTTACTTCGGAAGGCTGAAACGATTAAACGAAAGCCCGTCGTGACATTAAGAAAATTCTTTGGTGATCCGATATATAAAGTACGGAAGAAATGCTTTCGGCCAAAGGCATTTTTCCGTCAGACAACGGAGACCCAGGGACGGACATTTTTCGAGATAAGGAGATCTCGAAGGATGGACGTCCTTTTTTCTTTTCAGCGCACAGGGAAGCTGCACTTTTAAGGAAGGATCTGCCGCGTAAAAGGAGGAAAAGATTTGATCATACAATCACAGGAGATCGCCCTTGCTTCCCGGCGGATCTTCAATAAACAGGAATCGTTTCAGGCGGGGATCATAAGACCGGTGCAGCAGGAGGATAAGCAGAAAAATAACCAGAGCTTTGACGGCGCGTTAAAGAACCGCCTGACGAAAGCGAATGAGTCGGAAGGGATCTACGGAAGTTCGCTTCAGGACCGGCTTAATAACCGTTTCGCGATCCGTTTCCGCGCCATGGATTATCTTTTTCAGCTGCTGTTCGGAAATAAAGCGGAGGAACTGGGCTTCTTCGGCTTTGACGGCATCGGGACCGTGAAT
>JAEESA010000129.1 GCA_016286115.1 Lachnospiraceae bacterium | reverse complement strand
AACGATGTGTTGGCATCGGCAATTGTACAGGTGGTTTAGCGAGATTTGGCCTCGTCCTATACAGGACGGGGCCTTTTTGTGATAGCGACGAGCCGAAAGGTGATAGCTATGCTTGCATAGATAGCACTTGGGGGCGACCGCTTATCATCGAATGCCGCAGGCATGAGATGGTGAAATGCGAAGCATATCACAAAAATCAAAAAGAAAGGAAGCAAAGATGTACCAGAAAGTAGACGCAAACTTAAATTTTGTGGATCGCGAAAAAGAAGTAAATCAGTTCTGGAAAGAGAATGATATCTTCCGCAAGACGATCGATTCCCGTAAGCAGGGACCGACATATACCTTCTATGACGGACCGCCGACAGCAAACGGCAAACCGCACATCGGTCACGTGCTGACCCGCGTGATCAAGGACATGATCCCGCGTTTCCATACGATGAAGGGCGAGTTCGTGCCCCGGAAAGCGGGCTGGGATACGCACGGGCTCCCGGTGGAGCTGGAGGTGGAAAAGGCGCTCGGGCTCAACGGGAAGGAGCAGATCGAAGAATACGGCATGGAGCCGTTTATCAAGAAATGCCGGGAATCGGTCTGGAAATATAAGGGCATGTGGGAGGATTTCTCCGGTACGGTCGGCTTCTGGGCGGACATGGACGATCCTTACGTGACCTATGAGGATGATTATATCGAGTCCGAATGGTGGGCGCTGAAGGAGATCTGGGATAAAGGGCTTTTGTATAAGGGCTTCAAGATCGTGCCTTACTGCCCGCGGTGCGGGACCCCGCTTTCTTCGCAGGAAGTGGCCCAAGGGTATAAGCTCGTAAAGGAGCGGTCTGCGGTCGTACGGTTTAAGGTGAAGGATGAGGACGCGTATTTCCTTGCATGGACGACAACGCCGTGGACGCTGCCGAGCAACGTGGCGCTTTGCGTGAACCCGGAGGAGACCTATGCAAAGGTGAAGCACAGCGACGGTTACACCTACTACATGGCAAGTGCGCTGCTTGAAACCGTGTTGAAGGAGGGCTATGAAGTCCTTTCGGAGTGCAAGGGCAAGGACCTCGAATACAAGGAATATGAGCCGCTGTTTCCGGGTGCGAAGACCGAAGCGGACCGGCTGAAGAAAAAAGCATTTTTCATGACCTGTGACGACTATGTTACGATGACCGACGGTACCGGCATCGTACATCAGGCGCCGGCGTTCGGTGAGGACGACGCGCGGGTCGGAAGGAAATACGATCTGCCGCTCGTGCAGTTTGTGAACGAAAAGGGCGAGCTGACCAAAGAGACCGGGTATGAAGGGATCTTTGTGAAGACCGCGGATCCGATGATCATTAAGCAGCTCAATCAGGAAGGGAAGCTCTTTGACGCGCCGAAATTCGAGCATGACTATCCGCATTGCTGGAGATGCGATACGCCGTTGCTTTACTACGCCAGAGAATCCTGGTTCATCAAGATGACGGAAGTGAAGGATGATCTCGTGGCGAATAACCACACTGTGAACTGGATCCCGCAGTCGATCGGGGAAGGACGGTTTGGCAACTGGCTCGAGAACATTCAGGACTGGGGGATCTCCCGGAACCGTTACTGGGGAACGCCCTTAAATATCTGGGAATGCGAAGACTGCGGCAAGCAGATCGCGATCGGCGGAAGAGAGGATCTTTACGAGAGATCCGGCGACGAAGCGGCGAAGACCGTGGAGCTGCACCGGCCCTATATCGATGAGATCAAGTGCAAATGCCCGGATTGCGGAAAGGAGATGCGAAGAGTCCCCGAGGTCATTGACTGCTGGTTTGATTCCGGCGCGATGCCGTTTGCGCAGCATCATTATCCGTTTGAAAATAAGGAGCTCTTTGAGTCACAGTTCCCGGCGGCCTTTATTTCAGAGGCCGTGGACCAGACCAGAGGCTGGTTCTACTCGCTGATGGCGGAGTCGACGCTGCTCTTCAACCGTTCGCCTTATGAGAACGTCATCGTCCTCGGCCATGTGCAGGACGAGAACGGGCAGAAGATGAGCAAGAGCAAGGGGAATGCGGTGGATCCCTTTGAGACGCTGGAAAAGCACGGGGCTGATGCGATCCGCTGGTATTTCTACATCAATTCCGCGCCGTGGCTGCCGAACCGGTACCATGACAAGGCGGTGACGGAAGGGCAGAATAAGTTCTTGAACACGTTATGGAATACCTATTCCTTTTACGTGTTATATGCCAATATCGATGAGTTTGATGCGACAAAGTATAAGGCCGATCCGGCGACGTTGACCGTTATGGATAGGTGGCTTTTGTCCCGTCTCAATACGGTCGTGAAGAAGGTGGACGAGGACCTTTTGGCTTATCGGATCCCCGAAGCGGCGCGCGCGATGGACCAGTTCGTGGATGAGATCAGCAACTGGTATGTACGGCGCTGCCGTGAGCGGTTCTGGGCCAAGGGGATGGAGCAGGATAAGATCAACGCGTATTCGACGCTCTATACGGCGCTTGTGACCTTCTCGAAGGTGGCGGCCCCGATGATCCCGTTCATGGCGGAGGAGATCTATCGGAACCTCGTCTGCAGCGTGGATAAGGACGCACCGGAAAGCGTGCATTTATGCGACTTCCCGGTGGCAGATGAGAGCCTGATCGATACAGAGCTGGAAGAGAACATGGATGAGGTCTTAAAGATCAAGACCTTCGGCAGCGCCTGCCGGAACAACGCGAAGATCAAGACGCGGCAGCCGATCGGCAAGATGTATGTGTCTGCCGAAAAGGAACTGCCGGAGTACTACCGTGAAGTCCTTCTCGAAGAGCTGAACGTGAAGGAGATGGAATACACGGATGATGTTTCCGCCTACACGACCTATAAATTCAAACCGCAGCTTCGGACCGTGGGACCGAAATACGGGAAATTCCTTGGCCAGATCCAGAAAGCTTTATCGGAACTGGACGGAAATAAAGCCTACCGCGAGCTGAAGGAAAACGGCGTTTTGAAACTGCCGGAGGTGGACGCATCCATCGAGCTTGCCGAAGAGGATCTTTTGATCGAATCGATCCAGTCGGAGGGCTTTGCGGCAGCGGGCGATGACCATGTGACGGTCGTGCTGTCCTGCGAGTTGACGCCGGAGCTCATCAGCGAAGGCTATATGAGAGAGCTGGTCAGCAAGATCCAGACCATGCGGCGTGACGCCGGGTTTGAAGTTATGGACCGGATCAGGGTGACCTGGCAGGGAACGGAAGTCTTAAGAGGCGTGTTTGAAGAATACGGCGAATCGATCCGTAAGGACGTGCTCGCGGATTCAATAGATGAAACGACGCCGAAGGGCTTTGAAAAGAAATGGGATATTAACGGTCAGGATATCGTTCTGGCTGTTGAAAAAGTGTCATAAAGAAGGAGGAATGCAAAGTGGCCAAGAATAAGATGTTTGAGAAGAAGACCTTCCAGAAGATCGTGCAGGAGAATGTAAAGAACCTGTATCGGAAGACGATGGACGAAGCGGATAACCAGGAGATCTTCCAGGCGGTATCCCTTGCGGTAAAGGATGTCGTGATCGACAACTGGCTGGATACCCAGAAGGTCATGAACGAAACCCAGGCCAAGACCGTATATTACATGTCAATGGAGTTTCTGATGGGCCGCGCCCTCGGAAACAATCTGATCAATCTCTGCGCATATAAAGAAGTGAAGGAAGCGCTGGACGAGATGGGGATCGATATCAACACCATAGAGGATCAGGAGCCGGATCCGGCGCTCGGAAACGGCGGCCTTGGCCGTCTTGCGGCGTGCTTCCTCGAGTCTCTTTCCACACTCGGTTATCCTGCCTACGGCTGCGGCATCCGTTATCAGTACGGTATGTTCAAGCAGAAGATCAAGGACGGCTTCCAGGTAGAGGTGCCGGATTACTGGCTGAAGAACGGGTATCCGTTTGAACTGAAACGGCCGGAATACACCTATGAAGTCAAGTTCGGCGGCTATGTGCGGTCCGAAGACGCGGGCAACGGAAAGCTCCGTTTTATTCATGAGAATTATCAGTCCGTGAACGCGGTGGCGTACGATATGCCGATCGTCGGTTATAACAACAACATGGTCAACACGCTGATCATCTGGGACAGCGAGCCGAGAAACGAATTCGAGCTGGATTCCTTTGACAAGGGCGATTACAAGAAGGCAATGGAAGAGGAAAACCTGGCAAAGAACCTCGTCAATGTCCTTTATCCCAATGACAACCACATCTCCGGCAAGGAGCTTCGTCTGAAACAGCAGTACTTCTTTGTTTCCGCGTCCGTGCAGCGCGCGATCGCGAAGTTCAAGAAGTATAATTCCGATATCCATAAGCTGCCCGAAAAGATCGCGTTCCAGCTGAACGATACGCATCCGACCGTAGCGGTTGCCGAACTGATGCGGATCCTGATGGATGAAGAAGGATTGGAATGGGAAGACGCCTGGGATATCACTACCGCAACCTGTGCGTACACGAACCACACGATCATGTCCGAGGCTCTTGAAAAATGGCCGATCGAGATCTTCAGCCGCCTCCTTCCCCGGATCTATCAGATCGTCGAAGAGATCAACCGCCGGTTCGTCCTGCAGATCCAGCTCAAGTTCGCGAACAACGACGAGATGATCCGCAAAATGGCGATCATCTATGACGGCCAGGTCAAGATGGCGCATCTCGCGATCGCCGCAGGCCATTCCGTCAACGGCGTGGCAAGGCTGCACACCGAGATATTAAAGAACACGGAGCTTCATGAGTTCTACAGGATGTTCCCGAACAAGTTCAACAACAAGACCAACGGGATCACCCAGCGGAGATTCCTTCTCCACGGCAACCCGCTCCTCGCGGAATGGGTAACGGATCATATCGGCGCCGACTGGATCACGGATCTTTCCCATATGGAGAAGCTTGCGATCTACGCTACGGATGAAAAGGCGCAGCATGAATTCATGAACATCAAGTACCAGAACAAGGTCCGCCTTGCGAAATACATCCAGGAGCACAACGGGATCGAAGTGGATCCGCGCTCGATCTTCGACGTGCAGGTGAAGCGGCTGCATGAGTACAAGAGGCAGCTTTTAAACATCCTTCATGTGATGTATCTCTACAACAAGATCAAAGAAAACCCGACCATGAGCTTCTTCCCGCGCACCTTTATCTTCGGAGCCAAAGCTGCCGCGGGATACCGGACAGCCAAGTTGATCATCAAGCTCATCAATTCGGTGGCGGATGTCATCAATAACGACGCTTCGATCAACGGAAAGATCAAGGTCGTCTTCATCGAGGACTACCGTGTCAGCAACGCGGAATGGATCTTCGCGGCGGCGGATGTGTCCGAACAGATCAGTACCGCGAGTAAGGAAGCTTCCGGCACCGGCTGCATGAAGTTCATGCTGAACGGTGCGCTCACGCTCGGCACGATGGACGGCGCGAATGTGGAAATGTGCGAGGAGATGGGCGAAGAGAACATGTTCATCTTCGGTATGAGTTCTGACGAGGTCATCGAGCATGAGAGAAACCGCGATTATGATCCGATGCAGATCTTCAACAGCGACCAGGATGTCCGCCAGGTTCTGATGCAGCTCATCAGCGGCTTCTACTATCCGCAGGATTCCGAGATCTTCCGGCCGCTTTATAATTCGCTTTTGAACACGCAGGAATCCGATGTTGCAGACCGCTACTTCATCCTCAAGGATTTCCGGTCTTATGTCGAAGCACAGGAGCGCGTGAGCAAGGCATACGAGGACGAGAAGAAGTGGGCAGAGATGGCGATCTTAAATGTTGCGCATGTCGGCAAGTTCTCCTCCGACAGAACGATCGAGGAATATGTCAGAGATATCTGGCATCTGGAGAAGATCACTGTTCAGCAATAAAGAAACGTTACGGGCCGCAGCAAGCTGCGGCCCTTCTTTAACTGAAATTATGTTCCACAAGGTTCAGCATCCGATTTAGCGCCGTCAGATAGTTATAGTCCGCTTTCACGCGCTGATACCCGTTTACGCCGATGCGAAGGCGTTCGTCTTCATGCCGCAGGTAATAATCCGCTTTGATCTTCAGCTCGTTGATGTCGGAAAAGACGACGAGCTCGCGGTTCGGCTCGAAGAGCTCGTGCAGCTCCTCCTGATCGCAGGTCATAAGGAAACCGCCCACGCTTAAGACGTCAAAGACCCGCTGGGAAACGCCGGTCTCAATAGAGGGCAGGAAATGATTAAGGTTGATGCGGGCGGAGTAATAGGCCTTGAAGACCTCTGCGGCCGGGTCGATGGGACCGTGCCATTGAACGTTTCTCAGCCGCCCTTCAGGGTCCGTTCCGCCGGTATAAAGATCAACCCGGTAGTTTTCGGATAAAGCTTCCAGAAGGAGAAACCGCTCCCGTTCCGCCAGCTCCCGGGCAAAGATAAGAGTCTGCAGAAGGTATTCTGCCGAGAAACCGAAGTCCTCCAGATGGGCCTGTTTCAGCTTCTCTTTCATGCGGTCTCCATTTCCCGCGGGGAACGGGTCAAAGATATGCCGGAGGCAACCCCATCGGCCCAGATCCTTTGAAAAAAGATCCTCCGAAAATTGACGGAGATCGTCGGGGAGGCTTTTGAGATAGTTTGAACGTCTTTCTTCCTGATAGAGGCTGCCCACAAAAAGAACATCCGTCTGATAGGAGGCGATCTCTTCCTCGGTCAGCACCAGCGTGGCCATACGCGTGAGATTGGCGGCCAGCGGCTGATAATAAAGGTTCGGGATCCCGAAGGCTTTGAGGCGCTCGATCTGTTTCCGGTCAAAAAGGAAGATCAGATTGGTCTCATATTTAGCCTCCTTCATGTAAAGGGAGGCCTGCGGGGCATCATAGACCCAGGCGAGATAAAGCCGGCCTTTCTGATGGCAGGCCTCTGCGAGAACGGCAGAAAAGTCCTGGGAGATGATGAGCTCTTCATCCCCGATCGCAGCAAGCGCGCGGGTGAGCGTCTCCTCCGTATAGACGCCGTCCGGCACACGGAGCTCGGACCGTTTTACGTTCTGTTTGCATTCCAAAAGACCCCAGATGATGTCATCCTTGGTGATCGATGTGAGGTCAAAATATAAAATATCAAAAGTCTTCACGATGGTTTGCCTTCATGGGATTGAGATATGATCGAAATTATCTTATCATAAAGAAATGGAAAGGTGGTACAGGTTCTTGTATAAAAGACAAAAACCGAGTAAACTAATAGGTGAGTAAAGCAAAGGAGAAGCTTATGCGCAGCGCAGGAATTTTATTACATATTTCTTCACTCCCGTCTCCGTATGGGATCGGAACGCTGGGGAAAGAAGCCCGTGACTTCGTGGATTTTTTGAAGGCAGCGGGACAGAAATGGTGGCAGGTGCTGCCGGTGGGGCCTACGAGCTACGGGGACTCGCCGTACCAGTCGTTTTCCGCCTATGCCGGGAATCCGTACTTTATCGATCTTACGGAACTGATCGAGGAAGGGCTTTTATCGAAAACCGAGGTCGAAAGCTTCGACTGGGGGAAAGAGAAAGACAAGGTCGATTACGGCCTTCTGTACAAAAACCGCATCCGGCTTTTTAAGATGGCGTATGAGCGGTTTGGAGAAAAGATAGAGCCGGACTATCCGGATTATCCGGAGTTTCTGGAAACGAATAAGGAATGGCTGGAGCCATACGCCCTGTTCATGGCGCTGAAGGAAGAGAACGATGGCGCGGACTGGAGGCATTTCCCGAAGGCGCTGAAGTTCAGGGAAAAAGAAGCGCTCCTTGCGGCGAAGGAAACATACGCCGATGAGATCGGGATGTGGTCGATGCTGCAGTATCTCTTCTTCATGCAGTGGAAGAGCTTTAAGGAGTATGCGAATAAACAGGGGATCCGGCTCATCGGGGATATCCCGATCTATGTGGCTTCGGACAGCGCGGATGTATGGACGGACCCGGAGGAGTTTTACCTCGATGAAGAGCTGGACATGATCGCGGTGGCCGGATGTCCGCCGGATGCGTTCAGCGATGACGGGCAGCTTTGGGGGAACCCTTTGTACCGCTGGGATGTGATGGAAAAGAATGACTTCCTTTGGTGGAAGAAGAGGCTGCGGGCGATGAGCGGCCTTTACGACCTGATCCGGATCGATCATTTCCGCGGCTTTGAGGCTTACTACAGCATTCCCGCCGGGGATAAGACAGCAAAGGGCGGGAAGTGGAACAAGGGCCCGGGCATGAAGCTCTTTGACGCGCTGAAAAAAGAATTCGAAGACCTCCCGCTCATAGCGGAGGACCTTGGTTACCTTACGCCGGAGGTGCATGAGCTTCTCGCGAAAACAAAATTCCCGGGGATGAAGGTGCTGCAGTTTGCCTTCGGCGAAGGGGGAGGCAATATGTACCTCCCGCATCACTATACGAAAAACTGTGTCTGTTACCCCGGAACGCATGATAACGATACCCTTCTTGGCTGGTATAAAACCGCTCCGGAGCAGGCAAAAAAAGAAGCCGAAGAGTACTGCGGGCTGAATGAAAAAGAGGGGATCGGCTGGGGGCTCTGCCGCACAGCCTGGCAGAGTGTGGCGGACCTGGTGATCGTTTCGATGCAGGACCTTCTGGAACTGGGAGGGGAAGCGCGGATGAACGAGCCCTCGACGCTCGGAAAGAACTGGAAGTGGAGGATGACGGAGGAACCGCCGAAGTCCCTTGCCAAAAAGATAGCGCAAAAGACATTACTTTACGGAAGGATAGATAAGAAGGAAATGAACGCAGTACGTGTGATCGAGATCAAAAAAAGTGTAACGGATTCCAACGACAGGGATGCGGACGCCCTTAGAAAAGAGCTGAAGGAAAAAGGGATCTTTCTCCTGAACCTGATGAGCTCGCCCGGTAGCGGGAAAACGACAACATTGCGGGAGACGATCCGCCGGATGAAGGATGAGATAGAGATCGGTGTGATGGAAGCGGATATCGACAGCGATGTGGATGCGAAGGCGATCGCGGAGACCGGCGTGAAGGCCATCCAGC